>CASCGD010000086.1 GCA_949132985.1 uncultured Lachnospiraceae bacterium | reverse complement strand
GGGTGGACGCAAGTGGTGTGGACTTTGATTTTTGCGAGCGGTTTGCAACTACGGCATATTGCTACTATCTGATGGATTATATTTATAACAGGAAGCGAAAGAGTGAAAAGGAGCTGATCAGCGAGACACACAGTTTGCTGATGGTCTTTGGCACATCGCCTGCGCTCCGCACGTTTCCTGCCAAGTCGGGGAACTCCCGGATGGTGGGATGAGAAAGATCAGGTAAAAAAAGCGCCGCACGGCGCTTTTTTGTGTGCTAGTTATTTATTTTCGTTGTACCAGTATAACCCGCATGAACCAAATACCCCGCTGCAAGCAACGGGGTATCAAGCTTGTGACGATGCAGAGCAGCAGGGTATTTGACCTCGCGGCATTCGTCAAATAGCCATGTAAACATGGCTATTTTCCTCATTGCTCGCGGAAATAAATGTTACGGGCGGACAGGAAACCTGCCCGCCCTGCTCCGGCTTGGGAAACCGGAGCCATTGCAAGAGAGATGTATGTTAGACTGCTGCGATATCCTTGGTGGCGATAATATCGACACCGGTATCGGCAGCGTTTGGCACGATGACGTCGCCGATCTTGATCGGCGCTTTTACCTGCACATGTTCGATGCTTGCCATGATATCCATGATCTTCTCCTTGGGGATATCGTTTGCAGTTTTTACGGATACCATCGGGATTGCGCCGCCCGTTACATAGACGGAGCTTGTCACGATACGCGTGGGATGGGTAACCTCCTTGCGCGCGTAGTCATCGCCGCGCTTGCACGTATAGCCGCTGACGCTCTTTACTTCACCGCCCTCTAGTTCTACGGTCAACAGGCAGCCCATCGGGCAGCCGATACAGGTCAGATTTCTTTTTTCCATTGTTTACGCCTCCTCAATCTTTACCGTAATATTCTCTAATCCGTCAAAGCCCGAAAGCTGCTCTTTTTTCAGCTTGATTTCTTCCATCTCACCGGGAGCCATGATCTGGCGTTTTCTGTGGATGATGCGCTCATCGTTTAAATATGCGGAAATGTAGCAGCCCTTGTAGACCGCACCCACGCGGAAGCGAACGATCTGCTCGTCTGCCATGCGGTTCACGCTGATTTTTTTCGGCACGGTATAGCGCACGCCGCAGGTCGCCGTGATCGGGATCTCCCTGCTCTTCTCGCCAAGGGTGCCCCCTGCTTTTACATAGGCGGCGGCGTTACGTCCGGCAGCGGATGCCTCCTCGGATACGAAGTCCACGAGGTCGTGCACGTGGAGCACGTTGCCGCAGGCAAATACGCCCTCTACGCTTGTCTCAAGGCTCTCGTTTACGATCGGGCCGGAGGTCACAGGCTCCATGTCAACGCCGATGCTGCGGGAAATCTCGTTCTCGGGGATCAGACCGCAGGAGAGCAGAAGCGTATCGCAGGTGTAGTCCTCTTCGGTGCCCGGAATGGGCTTTCCGTGATTGTCCACCTGTGCAATGGTAATGCCTTCAAGGCGCTCCTTTCCGCGGATGTCAATGACGGTGTGGCTCAGCTTGAGCGGAATGCCGAAGTCGTCAAGACACTGTACAATATTACGCTTCAGACCTCCGGAGTAGGGCATGAGCTCTGCAACGACCTTTACCTTTGCACCCTCGAGCGTCATACGTCTTGCCATGATCAGTCCGATATCGCCGGAACCTAAGATGACGACCTCGCGTCCGGGCATGTAACCCTCGATGTTTACAAGACGCTGCGCCGTACCTGCGGAGTAGATGCCTGCGGGACGGTAGCCCGGGATATTTAACGCGCCGCGGGAGCGCTCACGGCAGCCCATTGCAAGGACAATGGATTTCGCCTGAATGTGGAACAGGCCGTCCGTGCGGTTCATGGCTGTGATCTCCTTGCTGCTGTTGATATCCATAACCATGGTATTGAGCTTGTACTCGATCTTTAGCTCTTCTACCTGGTCGATAAAGCGCTGTGCGTACTCGGGGCCGGTCAGCTCTTCCTTGAAGGTGTGCAGGCCAAAGCCGTTGTGGATGCACTGGTTTAAGATGCCGCCGAGCTGCGTATCGCGCTCCAGAATTAAAATACTGTCGATGCCTTCTCTCTTTGCTGAAGCCGCTGCCGCAAGGCCCGCAGGGCCGCCGCCGATAATTACAATATCATATGAACTCATGTTTATGCCTCCTCTAAGCTTTTCTTGGTGTAGCCAACGACCATATTGGATTTTCCGCCGTTCTTTGTGATCTCAAGCTGGGACATGTCAAGCTCGCGGGAGATGATCTCCATCGTCCGCGGTGAGCAAAAGCCCGCCTGGCATCTTCCCATGCCTGCGCGTGTCCTGCGCTTTACGCCGTCTAAGGACTTTGCGCCCAGGGGACGGGTAACCGCATCAATGATCTCGCCCTCGGTGATCATCTCACAGCGGCAGATAATGTTGCCGTACGCGGGTTTCTCGGCGATGAGCTTTGCATAATCCTCCTCGGAGAGACTCTTCGGATCGAGGATACCCTTCCTCGTTCCGTTGAAATCAGGGTTCTTCTCAGGCTTGAGCAACCCGGCTACGATGCCGGCCACCTTCACGCCGATGGCGGGGGCGCTGGTGAGTCCGGGGGACTCGATGCCTGCCGCGTCAACAAAGAAGGGGGCGTCTTCAAGCTCTTTAATGATAAATTCATGGTTATCTTCATGCGCACGGTTTCCGGAGAAAGAGGTGATAACCTGGCGGACCGGAACATTCGGAACGGATCTGCTCGCTGCGGAGATCACATTAGCCAGTCCGTCCTGTGTGGTGTTGGTGGCCTCACGGTTGTCGTGGTCGTTTGCGGTGGGCCCGATTAAAATATTTCCGTGAACGGTGGGGGTTACAAGGATTCCCTTGCCGTATTTTCCGGGAAGCTGGAAGATCGTGTTGCTCACAATGCCGCCGGCCGTCTTGTCCAAAAGGCAGTATTCGCCGCGTCTGGGTGTGATGTTGATTTTGTCAGCGCTTACCATATTGTGAAAAATGTCTGCGTTGACGCCCGCTGCATTTACAACGACCTTTGTGAAGATATCGCCGTTGCTCGTGGTGAGCTTCCAGCCCTTGTCAGTCTTTGTGATATTGCGGACAGCGGTGTTAAAACGGAACTCCACGCCGTTTGTGTATGCGTTTTCCGCCATGGCAATGTTCATGCCAAAAGGACATACAATGCCGCCGGTGGGGCAGTAGATTGCTGCGATTGCCTCGTCGGAGACATTCGGCTCCATCTGGTGAAGCTCCTCTTTTTCTATGATTCGGCAGCCCGGCACGCCGTTTGCCTCGGCGTGTGAAAAGAGCGCCTCGAGATTCGGACGGTCGTCCTCCGAGAAGCAGAGAATTAAAGAACCGTTGCGCTTGAAGGCAAAGTCTAATTCCTTCGACCAGGCCTCCATCATTTCGTTGCCTTTTACATTTAATTCTGCCATCAGTGTTCCGGGTGCAGCGTCGATTCCGGAGTGGACGATCGCGCTGTTTGCCTTGGATGTGCCTGCGCAGACATCTTCTTCTTTATCAATAACACAAATATTTAAGCTGTAACGGGACAGTTCCCTCGCACTGGCGCTTCCGGTCACGCCTGCGCCAATGATTACTACGTCATACATATTTTCTCCCTCCTGGTGTTAAACATAAGATTCCAAAAGCCGTGCTTTGAAGATACCGTTTCCGGTATCTCATAGCACGGCTCTCATCTCTTGCTGAATATTTAGTTAAATGCGAACGCTTTTATGCCCACGGGATTAAAGCGTATACGCCGACTGCTGCCAGTGCGCCGACGATCGGTGCAACTACCGGGATCCATCCGTAACCAAAGTTGGAATCGCCCTTGCCTTTGATCGGTAAGATCGCATGCGCAAGACGGGGACCTAAGTCTCTGGCCGGGTTGATTGCGTATCCGGTTAATCCGCCGAGGGACATACCGATGGAAACGATGATGCCGAACACGTAAAGCTTTCCAATGCCGTCAACTGCGCCTTCGTTGCCAAGGCCCTTGATTGCGAATACAAGGATAAATGTGCCAACGGCCTCACTCAGGAAGTTCAAGGGAACGTTCGGAACGGAAGGACCGGTGGAGAATACGCCGAGCTTTGTTCCGGGGTCGTCGGTTGCGTCAAACTGCCCTTTGAACAGAAGATATACGATGCATGCGCCAAGGAATGCGCCGGCAAACTGTGCTACGACATAACCGGGAACCTGGGACCATGCAAAGCTGCCGTCAGCGGCAAGCGCAATGGTGAGCGCCGGGTTAAAGGATGCGCCGGAAGCCGTGCCGAAGATGAATGCGGGAACCATAACCGCAAGACCCCATGCAAGCGTAATCTGGATGGAACCGGCACCCTTCATGCCTGACTTGTTTAATGTAACGTTAGCAACAACGCCATCACCTAAGATGATGAGCATACATGTTCCGATAAACTCTGCTATATAAGGTAACATATAAATTCCTCCTGTCTATGTTCAATTTTGTAACAGTGAAGGTACGTAAACTGTTACGGTTAGTCTTCTTTTGCCCAGTTGAATGCGTAGGTAACCGCTTTCTTCCACATCTTGTTCTTTGCAGCAGCTTCGTCCGCGGAAATCTCAGGAGTAAAGGTGCGGTCGATCGCCCAGTTTTTGATAACGTCTTCCTTGCTTGCCCAGTAACCAACTGCAAGACCTGCGAGATAAGCAGCACCCATAGCGGTGGTCTCTACGCAAACCGGACGGTTTACCGGAGCCTGGCTGATATCGGTCTGCATCTGCATGAGCAGGTTGTTTGCGGAAGCGCCGCCGTCAACCTTTAATGCCGCAAGATCGATGCCGGAGTCAGCTTTCATGGCTGTCAGCACGTCGTTTACCTGATAAGCGAGGGACTCGAGGGTTGCGCGGATAATGTGGTATTTGTTCACACCGCGGGTGATACCTACGATGGAGCCTCTTGCATACTGATCCCAGTAGGGAGCGCCAAGGCCGGTGAATGCGGGTACAACGTAGCATCCGTTGGTATCATTTACCTTGCGTGCCATGTACTCGGAATCGGGAGCGGAGTCAACGAACCTCATCTCGTCGCGTAACCACTGGATGGCTGCGCCTGCAACGAAGATGGAACCCTCTAACGCATAATTCACCTTGCCGTCAAGTCCCCATGCGATGGTGGTAACAAGTCCGTTCTTGGAGAATACAGGCTTTTCGCCGGTGTTCATCAGTAAGAAACAGCCGGTTCCGTATGTATTTTTAGCCTCGCCTTCGTTAAAGCAGGTCTGGCCGAATAATGCGGCCTGCTGATCGCCGGCAGCGCCTGCGATGGGGATCGGGCCGCCAAAGAACTCAGGATTTGAGCTGCCGTATACACAGCTTGAAGGCTGGGGTGTCGGAAGCATGCTCTTGGGAATATTTAATTCTGCGAGGATCTCGTCGTCCCACTCTAATTTGGTGATATTAAAGAGCATTGTTCTTGCCGCATTGGAGTAGTCTGTTACATGAACAGCGCCCTTGGTCAGCTTCCAGATCAGCCATGTCTCAACCGTACCAAAGAGCAGATCGCCCTTTTCAGCTCTCTCGCGTACGCCCTCCACGTTGTCGAGAATCCATTTTACCTTGGAGCCTGAGAAGTAAGCGTCGATGACGAGTCCGGTCTTCTCGCGGAACTTGTCGGTCAGCCCCTTGTCCTTTAAAGAATCACAATACTCGGAAGTTCTGCGGCACTGCCATACGATTGCGTGGTACACAGGCTTTCCTGTATTCTTATCCCAAACGATGGTGGTCTCACGCTGATTGGTGATACCGATCGCAGCGATGTCGGCTGCGGTAGCGTTTACGTTTGCCATTGCCTCTTTTGCTACCTCTAACTGTGTAGACCAGATTTCATCTGCGTCATGCTCTACCCAGCCGGGCTGAGGGAAGTATTGTGTAAACTCTTTCTGTGCGACACTGCACATTTCACCTTTTTCGTTAAAGAGAATACAGCGGTTGCTTGTGGTGCCGGCATCGAGTGCCATTACGTATTTTGCCATAATATTTACCCCTCCATATAAATTATTTGTTAAACTCAGTGTATACATTTTTGCACTTGGTGTCTATAGACAAAAATCCATGATTGTATAAAGGTATTTTTAAGCCTTTTACACTTTTTCAAAATTGACAAAATATCAGTTTATAGTTAAATATAACAAATGATGCGTTGCAAATCCTATAGATTATGTTACAATTGATTAGAACTGAAAACCGCGCCGTAAGGGCAGGGCGGCCGGGCCGCTTGTAACGGGTTCGCGGTCGGACACTGCTGCGGCAGTTTACAGAACATGCGGAATATGAGGTGAAATTTATGAGTGAGCAGGAAAACCGACAGACCACCGGTCAATTGCAGGATGAGATGCAGGAGGAACAGAAGATGCCGACGCGCTGGTACTGTGACACGGACTGCCGGGCGTCCAACCGGGCATGCCGCGGTGAGAGCGGTAAGGACCCGACGGCGAAAAATCTGTGCCCGTATTTTGAGGATATGCTTTTTTAGCCGGGGAAAGATCTGTATTATGGAAGAAACGGGATTAAGGAATACAACAGAAAACAGGACAGATGCGAAGCATCCACTCCAGCAGGTGCGTATCTCCGTGCGCAGCCTGGTGGAGTTTTTATTGCGCAGCGGGGATATCGACAATCGAAACACCCGGGGGATGCAGCTGAATGCCATGCGGGAGGGAACCCGCATCCATAAAAAACTGCAGCGCATGATGGGAAGCGGTTATTATGCGGAGGTGCCGCTGCGGTTTCCCGTGGAGACAGAGCGCTATGTGCTGAGCATCGAGGGGCGTGCAGACGGTATTTTTGTGCGCAAAGCAGATGAGGGAGATTTCACCATAAACGGATGTATCGAAGGGCGTGCAGACGGCAGTTCTGTGCGGGAGGACATTTCATGTATCGACGAGATCAAGGGTGTGTATCAGGACGTCACGCTGATGGAGGCTCCGGTGCCGGTGCATCTGGCTCAGGCGAAGTGCTACGCTTACATGTACGCGGCCACTCATGGGCTGGAGACGGTAGGTGTGCAGATGACCTACTGTGATTTGGATACCGAGGAGGTGAACCGCTTTTTTGAGTGTTATGCAATAGAAGAATTGCAGCGGTGGTTCGACGATCTGATCGGGGAGTACAAAAAATGGGCAGATTTTCAGTATGAGTGGCGGCAGAAAAGCATCGCTTCCATCAAACAGCTGGAGTTTCCCTTTGACTATCGGGAAGGTCAGAAAAAGCTGGTGGAGGATGTGTACCGGACGATTTTGCGCCGCAAAACCCTCTTTATTCAGGCACCCACCGGAACCGGGAAGACCGTCTCCGTCCTTTTTCCGGCGGTGCGCGCGGTGGGCGAGGGGCAGGGGGAAAAGATCTTTTATCTGACGGCGAAAACCGTTACGGCAGCGGTGGCTATGGAAACCTTCGCCGTTTTTCGCGAGAAGGGTTATCGCGGCAAGGTCATTCAGATTACGGCGAAGGAGAAATTATGTAAGTGCGAAAAGCCCGAGTGTAACCCGGATGACTGTCCATATGCGAAAGGGCATTTCGACCGGGTGAATGATGCAGTGTTTGACCTTTTGCAGCGGGAGGACTGTTTTTCGCGGGAGGTGCTTCTGGCGCAGGCGGATGCGTTCACGGTCTGCCCCTTTGAGCTTTGCCTGGACACTGCAAACTGGAGTGACGTGATTGTCGGGGACTACAACTATGCGTTTGATCCGAGCGTGTATTTAAAGCGCTTTTTTGGCGAGGGCATCCGGGGGGATTATCTGTTTCTGGTGGACGAGGCGCACAATCTGGTGGAACGGGGCAGGCAAATGTACTCCGCTTGCGTCGTGAAGGAGGACGTACTGGCTGTGAAGCGGATTTTAAAGCCTTTTAGCCGGAAGGTGACGCGCGCCCTGGAGCGGGTGAACAAGACTTTGCTGGAATATAAGAGAGCGTGTGAGTCGAAAGTTGTGCTTGATTCCATCAACGATCTGGTGTTTCTGCTCCTTAGGCTGGCATCGGAAATGGAGCGCTTTTTGCAGCGGCCGCTCAGAATCCCCGAAAAGGATACGGTGATGGAATTTTATTTTGAGCTGCGCAAATTCCTGAATATCTACGAGCTGTTAGATCAAAACTATGTAATGTATGCTTCTTTGGAGGAGAACCGGTTTTTTGTGAAGCTCTACTGTGCAGATCCTTCCGTCAATTTGCAGGAATGCCTCAACAAAGCCCGCAGTACTATTTTTTTCTCAGGGACGCTGCTTCCCATTAACTATTATAAGAGCCTGCTGTCCACGCGGGAGGACAATTATGCGGTGTATGCCCGTTCGGTCTTTACCGACGATCAGCGGTTGTTTTTGGTTGGAAGGGACGTGAGCAGCAAGTACACGCGGCGCACGCCGGAGGAATTTGCCCGTATTTCTTCTTATATAGAAAAGATTGCGCTGGCAAAGCGCGGGAACTATATCGCCTTTTTTCCGTCTTACAAGATGCTTCTCGATGTGGAGGAGCAGTTTGCATGCTCGGCGGGGGAGCGGGTGGACATTATTGTGCAGGTGCAAAATATGAAGGAGCAGCAGCGGGAAGAGTTTTTGCAGGAGTTTGTCAGAGAGCGGGAACGCTCCATGGTTGCCTTCTGTGTCATGGGCGGTATTTTCGGGGAGGGCGTCGATCTGCGGGAGGATCAGCTCATCGGAGCAATCATCGTTGGCACCGGAATCCCCCAGATCGGCGGCGAGAGCGAGATTTTGAAAAATTTTTTTGACGACAGGGGCATCGACGGCTTTGACTACGTGTACCGCTTCCCGGGCATGAACAAGGTGCAGCAGGCGGCGGGGCGGGTCATCCGCACTCTTTTCGACGTAGGCGTCATCGCGCTGCTGGATGAGCGCTTTTTGCAGCGGGAAAATCTTCGGCTGTTTCCGCGGGAGTGGGAGAGCTATAAGAGTTGTACGCTGGATCAGGTGGACGGGCTTCTCGGGGAGTTTTGGAATGTGAAAAGAAAATAGACTTTGCGTTTTTGGTATGGTATAATATGAGCACTTGGCGGATACGAGCGGAAGCGAAGTATGAGGTGCGCGCGAGTAATACCTGGCCACTTAGCGAGTGCGAGCGGGAAGCGAAGCAGGAGGTTCGTGGACATGGCAAACCTGTGTTGCAGCAGCGGGTTAAAATATTGATAGAAAGCAGGTGATTGTATGACGGGGAAAGAAATTGTTAATCTGATCCGGCAGCTTCGGGCAGATGGCATGAGCGATTCGAAAATACTTGATTTAATTGAGTATATCGAGACACATGATCCGAAAGAGCATGATGAGTGCAGCAGCAAATAGGCGAATATACCAGAGCCTGTCAGGAGTCTGTTTGTTACTTTTCACACCCGAGCCATAGCATGCCCTCTGGGTACGCACTTGCTGCGCGGTTGTGAGAGAACATGATTCAGACAGCAGTTTGGACTTCGCGAATCGAATTTTCATGTCCAAACTGCCCGTTACTGGTCACGGAGTGGACAGTAACGTCTGTTTTTTCCAGGCTATGAGCATACGGAGGAACAACCATGAGCAATGTGCGTCGCGTTTACGCGGAGAAGAAACCTGATTTTGCGGTAGCCGCAAAGGATTTGAAAGCTGAGATTAAAAGCTATCTCGGGATCGGGACTGTGACAAATGTGCGGGTGCTGATCCGCTATGATATGGAACATATTTCGGACGAGACTTACGAGAAGGCGAAGGTGACAGTGTTTTCCGAGCCGCCGGTGGACGAGCTTTTCGAGGAGACGTTCGACGCGCGGGGCGGCGCTGTATTCAGCGTGGAATATCTGCCGGGGCAGTTTGACCAGCGGGCGGATTCCGCGGTGCAGTGCGTGAGGCTTTTAAACGAGGATGAGGAGCCGCTTATCCGCTCTGCGACGACTTATGTGATCGAGGGCGTGGTGAGCCAAGAGGAGCTTTCCTCGATCAAAAAGCACTGCATCAACCCGGTAGATTCGCGCGAGACCGCGCAGGACAAGCCGGACACGCTTGTACAGGAGTTTCCGGAGCCGGAGGACGTGAAGATTTTTGACGGCTTTATCGGGATGGCGGAGGATGATCTGCGCGCGCTCTACGATTCGCTGAATCTGGCGATGACGTTCAAGGATTTTGAGCACATCCAGAACTATTTTAAAAATGAGGAAAAGCGCGACCCGTCGGTGACGGAGATACGCGTCCTGGACACGTACTGGTCCGATCACTGCCGTCACACGACGTTTTCGACGGAGCTTGTGGATGTGACGTTCGGCGACGGGTATTACCGCGCGCCGATGGAGGCGAGCTTTGCCGACTATATGCAGACGCATAACGAGCTGTACGCAGGCCGGGACGACAAGTTTGTGTGCCTGATGGATCTGGCGCTCATGGCGATGAAGCGCCTGAAAAAAGAAGGAAAGCTAAACGATCAGGAGGAGTCCGACGAGATCAACGCCTGCTCGATTGTCGTTCCGGTGGAGATCGACGGAGAGATGCAGGAGTGGCTTGTCAACTTTAAAAACGAGACGCACAACCACCCGACGGAGATCGAGCCGTTCGGCGGCGCTGCGACGTGCCTGGGCGGCGCAATCCGCGATCCGCTCTCCGGCAGAACGTACGTCTATCAGGCGATGCGTGTGACCGGCGCGGCGGACCCGACCGTGTCCGTGAAGGAGACGATTCCGGGCAAGCTGCCGCAGAAGAAGCTCGTGCGCGGTGCGGCGGCCGGCTACAGCTCCTACGGAAATCAGATCGGGCTCGCTACGGGTTATGTGAAGGAAATCTATCATCCCGGATACGTGGCGAAGCGCATGGAGATCGGCGCGGTCATGGGCGCGGCGCCGCGGAGTGCGGTTCAGCGGCTGACGAGCGATCCGGGCGATGTGATCATTCTGCTCGGCGGGCGCACGGGGCGCGACGGAATCGGCGGCGCGACCGGCTCCTCGAAGGCGCACAACACCCAGTCCACGGCGGTGTGCGGTGCGGAGGTGCAAAAGGGAAACGCGCCGACGGAGCGGAAATTGCAGCGCATGTTCCGCAGGCCCGAGGTGTCCCACATGATCAAAAAGTGCAATGACTTTGGCGCAGGCGGCGTCTCCGTGGCGATCGGTGAGCTTGCGGCGGGGCTGCGCGTCAACCTTGATCTCGTGCCAAAAAAATACGCGGGTCTTAACGGTACGGAGCTTGCGATCTCTGAGTCGCAGGAGCGCATGGCGGTCGTCGTCGCGCCGCAGGATGCGGAGCAGTTTTTGGAATACGCCGCGCAGGAGAACCTCGAGGCGGTGGAGGTGGCGACAGTCACGAAGGAGCCGCGGCTCGTGCTTATGTGGCGCGGGAAGGAGATCGTAAATATTTCCCGGGCATTTCTGGATACGAACGGTGCACATCAGGAGACAAGGGTTGCGGTGGATATCCCGGAGCGCGCCGGCAATTTCTTTGAGAGATACGAGATCCCCGCGGTCGCAGATGCGCTGGCGATGGGCGACGTGAAGACGGCGTGGGTCGAGACGTTGAAGGATCTGAATGTCTGCTCGCAGAAGGGGCTTGTGGAGCGCTTCGACGGTTCGATCGGCGCAGGCAGCGTGCTCATGCCTTACGGCGGGCGCTATCAGCTCACAGAGACGCAGGCGATGGTGGCGAAGCTTCCGGTGGCACAGGGCAGGTGTGATACGGTCACGATGATGGCCTGCGGCTTTGATCCGTATCTCTCGAGCTGGAGCCCGTACCACGGCGCGGTTTATGCAGTTGTCGAATCGCTCTCCCGCATCGTGGCATCAGGCGGTGATTACGCGAAGGTGCGCTTTACGTTTCAGGAGTATTTTCGCCGGATGAGCGAGGAGCCGTCACGCTGGAGCCAGCCGTTTGCAGCGCTGCTGGGCGCTTATCAGGCGCAGATTGCGTTTGGTCTGCCCTCCATCGGAGGAAAGGACTCTATGTCCGGCACGTTCAACGAGATCGACGTGCCTCCGACGCTCGTCTCGTTCGCGGTGGACGTGGCAAAGGAAAAGGATGTCGTAACGCCCGAGCTGAAGGCGGCAGACAGCAAGCTAGTGCTCTTTACCATGAAACGGGATACTTACGATCTGCCGGATTATGCGCAGGCGATGAAATTGTATGACGCATTTCATGCCCTGACGGGAAGCGGAGCGATTATTTCCGCCTATGCGCTGGACGGCAAGGGCGTGGCTGCCGCGCTTGGCAAGATGGGTTTTGGCAATAAGCTCGGCGTGACGTTTGACAGTAGCGTCGCCCCGGAAACGCTCTTTGCGCCCGCGTTCGGAAGTTTGGTGGCGGAGGTTCCCGTCTCGCGCATGGATCAGGTGAAGGAGCTGTTTGCATCGGAGGGGCTTGCCGACTGCATGTGCGTGATCGGACGCGTCAACGATACCCGCATGTTTGTGCATAACGGGACGGTGCTTTCGATGGACGAGGCGATTGATGCATGGACGGGCACGCTGGAAAAGGTGTTCCCGACGATTGCGGCGGACGGGAAGGAGGATGTAAAGACCGGGCTGTTTGCGGCGAAGGAAGTGTATATCTGCAAACATAAGGTGGCGAAACCGACTGTGTTTATTCCGGTATTTCCCGGAACGAACTGCGAGTACGACAGTGCGCGGGCGTTTGCGCGCGCGGGGGCGCATGTTGTGACAAAGGTGTTCAAAAATCTGGACGCGTCAGGCATCCGCGATTCGGTGGA
Source organism: uncultured Lachnospiraceae bacterium (assembly GCA_949132985.1). Taxonomy (GTDB): domain Bacteria; phylum Bacillota; class Clostridia; order Lachnospirales; family Lachnospiraceae; genus W0P33-017. Next base: position 1,440 of record CASCGD010000086.1, on the reverse strand, counting down.
CGCGTTTGCAAAAGCGATTGCGCAGGCGCAGATTTTGATGTTCCCGGGCGGCTTTTCCGCGGGCGACGAGCCGGAGGGCAGTGCGAAGTTATTTGCCAACGCATTTCGCAATGAAAAGATCGGCGAGGAGGTTATGAAGCTTTTAAACGAGCGCGACGGCCTGGCACTGGGCATCTGCAACGGATTCCAGGCGCTGATTAAGCTGGGGCTTGTGCCTTACGGAAAAATTATGGAGCAGTCCGCGGATTCCCCGACGCTGACCTACAACACGATCGGACGCCACATCAGCAAGATGGTGTACACAAAGGTCGTCTCCGACAAGTCGCCGTGGCTGTTTGAGGCAGAGCTCGGCGGTGTCTACACGAATCCCGCCTCCCACGGTGAGGGACGCTTTGTCGCGCCGAAGGCCTGGCTGGACCGTCTTTTTGAAAACGGACAGGTCGCGACGCAGTATGTGAACGAGTCCGGCAATCCGACGATGGATGAGGAGTGGAACGTCAACGGCTCCTACATGGCCATCGAGGGCATCACAAGCCCGGACGGGCGGGTGTTCGGCAAGATGGCGCACTCCGAGCGCCGGGGCGAGGCAGTCGCCGTCAATATTTACGGAGACCAGGACATGAAGATTTTTGAGAGCGGCGTGAACTATTTCAGATAAAATGCCGGGACAGTTTCCGTGCTCTGTCTTTTGTATGAAAAGGATCATCAAATACCCCGCCACAGGCAGCGGGGTATTTGCATTATGCGCAGGTTCAGGACGGGACGGTGAAATGTACCGCGGATGAGATTTCGTTTGAGGTACCGGAGGGGTGGGCGTGGTGCAGGCTGGGTTCAATGTCTGAAGTCATAACAAAAGGTGCCTCTCCCAAATGGCAAGGGATAGACGATACCAGCTCCGGAACTTTATTTGTGACAAGTGAAAATGTAGGTATTGAATCATTATTATTGGATTCACCGAAATACTTAGCAATCACATTAACGAAATTCAGCCTCGATCAGTGTTAAAAAAGCATGATATTCTTACAAATATTGTCGGAGCATCTACAGGTAGAACCTGTGAATATACATTAGAAAAATCAGCTAATACGAATCAAGCTGTTGCTATTATTCGTTTAGTAAATTTGGAGCTGGTTGATTATATTGTAAAGTGTTTGAATCGTTCATATTGTACGGGTCTGATGTTGGAAAACCAAGTGAATGTAGCTCGTGCTAATTCAAGCCCCAAATGACGAACCTGCTTCCATCCTTTTGGAACGCATCCGTGCAGAGAAAGAAGAGCTGATAAAACAGGGCAAAATCAAGCGGGATAAAAAGGAATCCGTTATCTTCCGAGGTGATGATAACTCTAGTTACAAATTTATTACACGAATTAAGGAGATTGCTGCATACCTTATGTTATTGAACAGACAAGCCGTGGAGAAAGAAGTTATGATATTTTCT
>CASCGD010000085.1 GCA_949132985.1 uncultured Lachnospiraceae bacterium | reverse complement strand
TGCTACCGGTCTACTTCCATGTAAATTGAATGTGTCAACATTTATATCGGAAAACCAAAAGAAAACTTTACAGGAATGACATGGATCGACCATTACCCGCCATTTTTGAACCGCTCCTGATCATCCAAAATAATCATAACTGTTCGCCGTATAAGCAGAATATGGCGATCCTGCAGCACTGTACTGGCTTGCAAAGCTGGCGGAACCTGCTCCCGCGTTATCGGAGAGCTTCTGGGCCAGCACTGCTGCCTGCTTCATAAAATCAGAATTTGCACCAAAGATACGCTCGATCTGATTCACGTCCGCACGCTCAAGGCGGTCTTTGTTTACATCCAGTTTTCCGTCATCCGCCACGCCCACGCCGATGGCTTCCAGCTCCTCCTTGTGCTCAAAAGCAGCCTGCGCCATCAGCTTTTTATAATAAACATTCAAGGAAGAATTTGTGCCTGTGGCAGAGGACATGGTGGAGTTGAAATATTTTGCGAAGCGATCGATCTCATTCGCCAGCTCTGCATTACTGCCGCTCTCCCTCGCCTCGTCAAATATGCTATCCTCCTTCTCCTGCAGCTTCTTCGCAGACTGTGACAGCTCGTTTGCATTTTTCTCCAGCCGCTGGAACAGGTTGTTGCCGAGCATCTCCATTCCGGCATTTTTGCCCCGACTGCCGACGATGGAACCGGAATTATTGTTGTTGATGTAATTGAGCAGAGAAGTATTCCCCAGAGGCAAATGCGCCCGCTTCGCCGTCTCGTTCAAAGTTTGTGTGGCAATTCTCATAAAAAGTACCTCGCTTTCCGTTAAAAAATATATATCCGCTCTGGTATGCTTTGCCGCTGAATGAATCAGCCAGACCAATGTCAATGCAACAGCACACCGGCAGCTACATAAATTCTATCGAAAATCGAAGCTCATATTTAACCTCTCCGGCACCACTGGCCGTATTTATGACGCAAGTGGAAAGATTACGTACACCGGACAGGCTGCTGGCAATCGTAAGCCCGGTGCGTTTCCCTCCGTACTGCTGGAGTTGCCACCCCGCACAAAGCGCCAATCAGCTCTGCACTTGTGATATTTAAGAAGCGCCAATCTGAGGATATCCGAAGATTTGTTTCAGATTTTCGAAGGAAGCGCCCTCAGATTAAATATTTCGCCATAAACTCCATCACGTCATTCTCCCATACATCCGCCCGCAGATAGAAAATATCCGAGTAATCCGCCAGTGAAATCATCCCGGCATCTCCTCCGCCCCCGGCACCCGGCACCTTCATGAAGCCGCCAAAGGACACATAAACATGCGCTCCTTCAATATCCAGCTCATCCACCAGCGCCGCAAAACGCTTAGGCTCCACCAAAAGACGCCCATCCATCACCTGCACCGCCTCGTTTAATTCCGCCGTGTCATAAGCACGCAGCTGCAGCTTCTCATCGTAAAGGCCAATCTCTGTGAGCATCGTGTACCGCGGATAGGAGGTCAGGGCAAGCAAAAGGAGAATCGCCCCAAAGACCGCCGAAAAGCCCTGCGCCTCCCTGCGTCTGTTCCTTCGGCACAAGTCCTGTTTTTTCAGCGCCATAAGACGTGCGTGAAGAATCTGGAAATCGCTCCGCCGAAAAAACGCCGCGCTCCCCGCAGGCGCCCCCTTGCGCAGCACCTGCACAAGTCCGAGAAGAAGCTCCCCGTATACTTCTCTTTTCATACCCGACAAAAAAATTACACGCTCGTCGCAGACCTGTTCCATCAGTTCATGAAGCCGTTTTTCACATGCATAAATCAGCGGATGCACCCACCACAGACAGGCTAATAACCGGTAAACCATCATCACAAAAATATGTCCCATGCGAATATGTACAAGCTCATGGCACAATATCGCCTCCACCGACGGCGCAGACCAGCGGCACACGCACTGCGGCAGCACCACGTAAGGGTGCAAAAGCCCGCCGCAGTATGGGCTTATCTCTCCGTCCGTCACAAAAATCCGCACCCGGCGCAGATACCATGCGCCAAATCCGGTCACATCCCGGGAGCACACCGCCTCCTTTATGCGCTCTGCCAGCGCACGGTCTTCATACTCCGGCAGGCATTGTGCGCGTCTTTTTGTGTATATATTTTTTCCCAGATAAACACAAAACAATAAAATCGCCACGCCAAAATAAAGCTGCCCCAGCCGAATCGTACAGTATTTGCTCAGCACCGCGCTCACCCATACAATGCCGTGTACATAAAAGAGCCTGCTCATCCCGGAAAAAAGCGCCAGCGGAAGAAGCAGCAGCGCATAATAATCAAGGAGCGCCTTTCGTCCGCGGTTTATTTTTGCAATCGCATAAATCACCGCCATAAAAGCCGTTCCCATAAGCATAGTCTTTACACATTTTGTCAGGCCGTATGCAGCCGCAAATTTCAGAAAATTAATCATTGCGTCTCTCCCGAAGCTGCCCTACCAGCTCCTGCAGCTCTTCAAGCTCATCGTCGCTGATATCCGCAGATTTTAAAAAACTTGCCACCGCAAGGGACACCTTTCCGCCGAAATAACGACTGACAAACCGCTGCTCCTTCTCCATAAGGCACGCCTCCCGCTCCCTTAGCGCCCGGTAGTGATATATTCTGGAGTCCTCCCCGTCCACAGCAAACCCCAGCATGCCTTTGCTCACAAGTCGCCCGATCATGACCCGTATCGTTTTCGGACTGATGGAAAGCACCGGCTCCAGCGCACGGATAATCTCCGCCGCGGTCATGGACGCTCCCCCATTGTCCCAGAGCACCTCCATAATCATCCACTCATTTTCACTTGGAATCTGCCTGCGCATCACGTCAACCTCCTGTCCCTTTTGTACGCGCCTGCCCACTGGCCGGGCGCTGGATTCCATCCCTTAGCCGAAATTCTGATTTTCTTCACAAATTTCCACCCGGCTTTGGAAAATTATCAAAACTTACTGATTTCAATTATGATGTGTCACCAACTGCCGAAGCATATTTTCTTTATCTTATCATAAAATATGCCCCGGAAAAATCTTTTTTCAGACATAACTGCAATAACTGCAAAAACCCGCGACTTCCTTGAAAGTCAGCGGATTTTTGCAAAACTTCTTTAATTTTATTTCCCGTCCGGACAGTCCACGATCACGCCCTCTTCATCCCAGAGGTCGTGCCAATCCTTTGCGCCCTCCCACAAGAACACCTGACCCTTCACAAGACGGTTGTTTTTCTCCAGCGTCGCGATCTTAGCCATCTCCTCGTCGGTGAGCAGATCGCCGTCGCAGGTGCTGTTAATATTGCTCTCGTACTCCATCTCATGTACCGAGAACGGAATCGGGATCTGGCCGCGCTGCACTGCCCATTTCAGGGAGATGACCGCCGGATGGCAGTTATGCGCCTTTGCAATTTCCTGCATCTTGGGTGTCTGCATATCCGCAATGTCCTCCGGCATCATGTCGCGCTCCGGCCGCTGGGGTGAACCAAGGGGCATAAATCCTACCGGCTGGATGCCGTGCGCTACGAGATAATCAAACAGCTCCTGCTGCTGGAAGCAGGGGTGCAGCTCCATCTCGCACATAACAGGTTTGATACGGCAGAGGGGAAGCACCGCCTCGAGCTTTGGAATCGTCATATTCGACATTCCGATCTCCTTTACAAGGCCCATGTCAACGAGGCGCTCCATCTGCCGCCAGGTCGCCATAAAACGCTCTGCGGAAAACGGCTTGGAATCGGGATTTCTCGAATCCACGTCGCATCCGGGTGCGTGGTAGTTGGGGAAGGGCCAGTGAACAAAGTACATGTCCACATAGTCGAGCTGCAAGTCCTTTAAGCTCTTTGCCAGCGCGATCAGAACGTCGCCCTGTCCGTGCATGTCGTTCCACACCTTCGTCATGATGTAGAGATCCTCCCGCTTGCACAGGCCGTCCGCAAAGGCGCGTTTAAACACCTCACCGATCTGATCCTCATTGCCGTAGCACGCCGCGCAATCGAACATGCGGTAGCCCGCCTTAACCGCCCCGTATACGGCGCTGCTCACCTGATCGGGCGTGAAACGATCGGAGCCAAACGTACCCATGCCCATGCAGGGCACTTCTCTTCCGTTACTCAGTCTGATTTTCGGCACATCTGCCGGATTTACTGCTGTCATAGAATATATATCCTCCTTCATATTTTTTACAATCATTCTTCTCTCTTTTCAGAAGTATTTTTTATAAATATTTATACATTTTTTGATAGAATTTTAATGAAAATACATTTTGTAAGCAATGCAGCCGCAATGCCCCCTGTCATCGCGTAATAATCTAAGCGCTACAGCCGCCGGATCTCGATCCGGTCGTAGAGCGCCTCCATATCCGCCCGCTCAAAATACCCGGTTTCCTCGCACATGGCGCTGGCCGCCGATGCTGCCGACGCGAAACGAAGGGCCTCCTCCGGCTTCATGTTCCGCTCAAAACCAACGGCAAACCCAGCCGTCATGCAATCGCCGCAGCCCACCGTATTCACCGCGTCAATTTTAGGCACGATGGCCTGATAGACGCCCTCCTCCACGAACATGAGAGATCCGTCCGCGCCCAGAGATATGACCACACGCTCAATACCCCTGTGTTGCAGAGCGATACCCGCATCAATCAGCTCAGCGCGGTCCGAGATCTTCTTTCCGGTGAGCAGCCGGATCTCGTCGATGTTCGGCTTTACCATGTGCGGCTTCGCCTTCACCGCCTCGGTGAGCAACGCCCCGCTGGTGTCCACGATGACCTTCTTTCCGGCGCGTTTCGCCATCTCCACCAGCTTCGGATAGCAGTCTGTCCCGATGCCCTTTGGCACGCTGCCCGACATGGCCACGACGTCGCATTTCGGCAAAAGCGCATCGAATTTCAGATAGAAGGCGCGCTGCTCCTCCTCGCTCACCACCACGCCCGGCTCCAGAAATTCGGTCTGCGTCCGATTTACCGTATCAAAAATGTTGATGCACGAGCGGCTCTCGCCCTTCACCCGCACAAAATCCGTCGCCACGCCCTGCTTTTCCACTGCCTCTATGATGTACTCCCCGGCGTGCCCGCCGACGAACCCGGTGGCAAGCACCTCTGCGCCCGCAATCGTGGCTGTTTTTGAGACGTTCAGCCCCTTACCCCCTGCCACATAAGCGCACTCCTTCACCCGGTTGACCTCGCCTACCTCATAATTTTCAACGACGTACCGCTTATCAATGGCGGCATTCAGTGTCACTGTAAGTATCATGATCTACGCCTCACTGTCAATCAGAATCTTGCCCTTCACTGTTCCCGGCATCAAAAACTTTGAAAAGGCAGTGTCAATATTGCTCAAGCCGATTTTTTCAAAAATAAACGAGTCGTCAAATTTCAATTCGCCGGTTCCAAAATAATGTGCGACCAACTCCCATTCATGCCCCGGAAACGGTGCGGAATAGCTCATCCACGAGCCAGTCAGCTTAAACTCCTTTCGGTTGAGCTGCTCCCACTCGTCCACCGTGAAGGAAATTTCCTTCGTGGGCGTTCCGATAAAGCAGACTTCGGCTTTATTCGCCGCAAGCTTAAATGCCAGCTTCATGGTAGTGACATTGCCCGCCGTCTCAAACACATAGTCAAAGCCGCGCCCGTACGTCTCAGAGAGCGCCTCCTCCATAAAGCCTTCCTTCGACGTATTGATGCCCGCCGTCGCGCCAAGCCGCATGCCAAGCGCCAGCCGCTCATCCAGTATATCAAACACCACAACCTTTTTCGCGCCAAAAATTTTCGCCCACTGCATCGTCATCATGCCAATGGTGCCGCCGCCCAAAACGGCCACTGTTTTACCGCCCTTATAGTCGGTGCGCTCCAGCCCGTGAAGCGCCACGGTGGCAGGCTCGAAAAACGCACCCTTCTCGAAGCTCACCGCATCGTCAAATTTTACCACATTCGTCTGAGGCACGCACACATACTGCGCGTAGCTTCCGAAAGAGTGGGAGCCGATAAAATCATAATGTTTACACAGGGAATAGTTTCCTTTCTGACAGTCCTCACACTTCATGCACGGAACCAGCGGAATGCCCGCCACCCGGTCTTTCGGCGCGACATTTGTCACACCAGCCCCGACCTGCTCCACCGTCCCGGAAAACTCATGCCCCAAAACAATCGGCGTGTAGTGCGCGGTTCCCTCATTGACCCGCGGAAGGTCTGAACCACAGATTCCGGTATACTTCACTTTCACCAGCACCTGCCCTTCCCCCGGCACCGGTTTTTCAATATCCTCGTAGCGGATATCCTTCACGCCGTAAACGACGCCTGCTTTCATTTTCATGTCCTTTGTCCTTCTTTCTAACCTACAATTCGTAACTTCTCTGTTTTATGACACCGGCCTCCCCAGATCATACCATTCATCCGGGCATATATCCTGTCCGAACCATTCCTGTGAAAGCCAAACATTTTGCTACAGCACATGCTCCACCTTTGCCTCAAAGACAGGCGCCAGCGCCTCCCCGAGTGACAGATACATCTCCATATATTTCTGGTACTCCCCGTGCCGCTCCATATCCGGCTCCTGCGTCCGGGTAATGACAACCGTCTCCTTCACCGCCTGGTCAAAGCTCTCGTAAAGACCAACGCCCACGCCCGCCAGAATCGCCGCTCCAAGCGTCGTCGCCGTGTCGGAGGCAGGCACATGGATCGTCTTTCCGGTCACGTCCGCCTTGATCTGGGTCCACAGACGGCTGTTGCTCGCGCCACCCATGGCAGTCAGCTCCCCGACTTTTGCGCCGGTCTCCGCCGCCACCCGCAGATTGTGCTCCAGCGAAAATGCTACGCCCTCCAGTGTCGCCCGCACAAGATGTCCCTTCGTCTTGTCAAAGCCGAGTCCGTAGTAGACTCCCTTCGCATCCGGATTCCAGATGGGCGAGCGCTCTCCCGCCATGTAAGGTAAAAAGATCACTCCGTCGCTGCCTGCGGGAATCGGTTGGGCAAGCTTTGTCAGCTCATCAAAGGAAAGCTCGCCGCCAAATTCCTGCTTAAACCATTTGAGCGCTCCCCCGCCGCCAACCGTTCCGCCCTGCAAAAGCCACAGCTTCGGCACCACATGAGGGCTTAAAATCAGCTTTGGGTGTGCCAGCGCATGGTCGACACAGATGCTCATGCCGCCCGCCTGTCCGCCCTGCTCCTGTGTCTGTCCCGGCTGGTACACTCCCGCGCCAAGAGTTCCGCAGGCCGCGTCAAGTCCTCCTGCAACAACCGGCGTTCCCTCTATAAGTCCGGTCTGTGCCGCCGCCTCCGCCCTCACCGTCCCGATAACCTCATGACTGGCAAAAAGCTGCGGTATCTGGTCCACAGATAATCCCATCTCATGCGCAAGCGTCTCATCCAGCGCGCCATTCTCCATATTGTAAAAATGAACGCCATAGCCCTGAGAATGATCCATACTTTTCACACCTGTCAGCTTGAACGCAATGTAGCTGTTACTCTGCATAAACACATCCGTTTTTTTATAGATATCCGGCGCATGCTCCTTAAACCAGAGCATCTTCGGAGTCGTATAGCTGGGCAGAAAATCATTACCCGCCACCTTATAAATACGGGCAAAACCGAGATCCCGCTTTATGCGGTCACAGATGTCCCGGGCCCTGGTGTCCATCCAGATCGGCGTGCGCGAAAGGGCATGGCCCTTCCCGTCCACCGGTATGGCAGACCAGCTCTGCCCGTCAATGCCGATACCAGCGACCTCCTGCGGCGCAATCCCGCCTCTTTCAAGCACCTCCCGGATACCCGTACAGATGGCACCCCACCACTCATCCGCATCCTGCTCCGCCCAGCCCGGATGCGGGTAATAAAGCTGATACGGCTGATTGGACTGCGCCAAAACATGCCCGTCCCGCTCAAACACAGCCACCTTGCAGGCGCTGGTTCCGATATCAATTCCTAATAAATATGTTCCCACTTACCTTCCTCCTTTTTAAGGCCGCGCCCGTTTGCTTCGCCCGCCGGCATTTCGTCGGAAGGCATCCTATAAAATGCTGTGCATTTTGCCTTCCTCCTTCTCAAGGTCACGCCCGTTCGCTTCGCTCGCCGCATTGCGCAGCTTCCTCACGGACTTTCCCTCCATCACCTCGGTCAGAAGATAGCGCTCCCGCGGCGGTGCCTGATCCCCGTGCTCAAGTCGCTCCAGCATCGTGTGCGCCGCCTGTTCGGCAATGGCTTCGGTTGGCTGCGTGATAATCGTCAGTGTCGGGTGCAGTGCCCGCGCAAACTCCCGGTTGTCAAAGCCGATCACAGACATTTCCTGGGGGATTCGGATGCCGCGCTCATTTAACACGATCATCGTTGCCACAGTCATTTCGTAGTTTGCCGCAAAAAGCGCTGTCACCCCGGAATGCTCATCCAGAAGCGACTCCACGCCTGCCACCGCCCCCTTAATCGTATAATCACTGTTTACAACCAGCGCCGGATCTATGGGGATTTTCGCCTCATGCAATGCCGCCTCATAACCGAGACAGCGCTCTATTGCCGTGTAAATATCCTCCGGTCCGTTAATCATACCTATCCTGCGATGCCCGTTTTTAATCAGAATATTTACTGCCTTTTTTGCCGCGTCACGGTTGTCCACCAAAATACTGTCGCAGTCGATCTCCGAGAGCTTCCGGTCGATGACGACAATCGGCTTACGATCCGACGCAAACTGTTTTAGATGCACCCCTGTGGTATCCACCGGCATGTTGATGATGCCGTCCACCCGCTTCCGGTAGAGAAAATCCACCGCTTCCCGTTCCAGCTCCCTGTCCGTGCGGCAGTCGCAGATGATCGTGGCATAGCCTCTCTTGCGCAGAATATCCTCCATATCCGTGATGATTTGCGCACAAAAAATATTGTTCAGCTCCGGAATTACAACGCCGATCGTATGGGTACGGTTCGTCTTCAAGCCCCTGGCCACCTCGTTGACCTCAAAATTCAGATCCCGGATGGCCGCCTCAATCTTCTCTCGGTTTTTCTCCCGGACATTGCCACCGTTTAAATACGAAGAAATCGTTGCAAGCCCCAGGCCCGTCCGGCTCGCAATGTCCTTGATTGTCGCTGCCATCAGATCGCTTTGCCGTCACAGCCGCACACCTTCATGCGATTTTTCACAAGCTCTGTCACAGCCGCCATACCCACCTCACCCAGCTTCTTCGGGTCGAAGGTTTCCGGTTTCTCCTCCAAAAGCTTTTTGCCTGCGTCGGTGTATGCCTTGCGAAGCTCCGTCGCGAAATTCACCTTGCAGATCCCCCGCTTTACGCAGTCTCTCACATCCTCATCCGAAAGCCCCGATGCGCCGTGCAGGACAAGTGGAATATCAACGACTTTGCGAATCTCGCTGAGGCGCTCCTTATCAAGCACTGGAGTCCCCACATAAAAGCCGTGAGCGGTTCCGATCGCCACTGCCAGCGAATCGATACCGGTCTTTTCCACAAACTCTTTTGCCTCCATCGGATCGGTGTTGGTGTCGGCAACCGCCTCCAGGTCATCCTCTTTGCCGCCTACCTTTCCAAGCTCCGCTTCCACGGGAATATGATTCGGATGTGCCACGGAGACAACCTGCGCGCTCACATCGATATTCCCCTCAAAGGGCAGCTTGGAGCCGTCGATCATAACGGAGGTATACCCCTCTTTCACTGCCTGTACCGCCAGCTCAAAGCTGCTGCCGTGATCTAAGTGCAGACACACCGGCACGGCCGCATCCCGCGCTTCCGCCGCAACCATCCCGACAAACATCGCAAGGCTCGCGTATTTCACGGTGGAGGGCGTCGTCTGAATCATGACAGGTGCCTTTACCTCCTCGGCCGCTTTGATGATCGCCTTCACCATCTCCATATTCTCGGCATTGAACGCGCCAACTGCATAGCCGCCTTTCTGTGCATCCAGTAACATCTGTTTTGAAGTAACTAAGGGCATTTTTGTTTCCTCCTTTTAATGTATCACCCGTTCACTTTTGCTGAAGGTTGCGCCGCCCGCAAAGCTCCCGGGCATTTCGTCGGAAGGCATGCAAGAAAATGCTTCGCATTTTGCCTTCCTCTCCAGGGTTGCGCCCACTCGCCTCCGCTCCCGGGCATTTCGTCGGAAGGCATGCAAAAAAATGCTCCGCATTTTGCCTTCCTCCTCCAATCCGAAACGTTTCGGTTTTTGTTAAAATAATCGTACAACACTTACCGGCTCTTGTCAAAGGATTTTTCCCGCTTTTCAAAGATGGTGAATATTGTACGATTGGTAGGAAAATTATTTCATATCATGCGAATGTATGGTGTCGTTTCCGTATAAAAGATATAAGCCATACTGGTTCATTCATATCAGGATTCCGGCCGCCTCAAGGAACAGCTCCTTTATCCTCTGCTCGTACAGATGGGGCGTGGCGCATCTGCTTTCGCCTTTGAACTTGGCGCTGCACTGCCATACCGTCCGCTTGTACTTACGCTAAGAATGACTTCTTCCCAAGCAAATACCCATATCCGCCAACAAAAACAGAATCAATTACATTCCCGTGATACGAAAGATTCACAGCAATTCGTGAGATTGCCCCCATATTATGTCCCTGCTCAAAAATATATTGTGACTGCTGCCTATGGTATTTGAAAAGATAACACGCCAGGGCGCAGCTTGCTGTACCGGTTGCTGATTCTTCATAAATCCCATACAGAGGGGCAAAATTCCGGCATATAGCTGTTACACCGGATTCCGTGGTTAACGTAAATGCATGAACTCCAACAACATTCTTTTCCCGGCTCAAATTTGCTATCATTTCATAATCAGGAGATAACCGCCCTAAGTGCTCTGCTGAATCAACAGGCAGCATAATGTCATTCAACCCCGTAGAAACTATCTGTATCGGAAGCCTATCGTCTATAAAGTCCCTTTCCATAATACATCCCGTAAAAATATCTGAATTCAAAACTTCAAGATAAGTCGGACGGTTCTGCTCCATCAATACCAGGCCATCATCTTTAACATGGATATTGAAAATCCCGGCTTCTGTTTCTATGGTACAGTTTGCTTTATCCAGTATATTTAACAGTTTAAGAGTAGAAAATGTTGCTATTGTAGCATGGCCGCACAGCGTAACTTCTTTTGTTGGTGTAAAATACTGCAATTTCAAATCTGCCTTGTCCGAATCTGAAACAAAAACTGTTTCAGAGTATCCGAATCTCTTAGCTATCTCCATCTTTTGGGAAGGTTCCAAATTTAACCTCCCCAAAACTACCCCTGCCTTATTTCCGCCTTCACCATTCTTGCTGAAAGCACTTGTCACATATACATCAACTATTTTCTTTTTATGTATACACATCACATCGACAGCTTCACCTCCTCTCCCGGTTCCCCGATCCGCAGGAACACCGGGGGGGGGGGATGCCTGCCCTGCCTTGTCAGGCTGTGGTTTATTGGGAATATTCTAATCAGTTATTCAGATACCCCTGTTTTTCTTCTTCATCAGACCATATGCGGTCATACCGCCTAGCCTGCGACCCCTCTGTCATTCAGGGCCGCCCATGCCCTCTTGTGGCAAGTCCGGGCATGATCTTCCTTACTTCAAAATGCCCGCTGCCTCATATGCAGCAACCGAAACCGCCTTTTTGGTTATGCTGTCCTTATAATGCCTCTCGTCTGCTTCCTGCTCCATCAGCCTGCGTTTCAGGGCAGCTTCCTCCGCCAGCCTTTCATATTCTGCGTGTTTTGCTTCCCTTGTTCTGCGGGCCTCCACAAATTCCGATGATGAAACAGTAATCTGTCCGGGGCTGGTCACGCGATATTTGGATATCCCTCCATTTTCATCCAATTCAATCAGATAAGAGCAGCCCGGTGTTGCCGGATATGTGGCAATGAAATTTTCAACATCCGCCATCACCCTCTTCGCAAGTTCAGGATCATTTTTCATCTTTTCATCCAAAGCAGGAGGTACAATAACGGCTTTCTTTCCCGCCGTAGAACTCCATCTCGACTGCACTTCCGAATTACCTGCTGGTGGCTCTGCCCCGGATGGCGTCCAGTTCAGGATGGATTCATCAACATGGTCGGAAAAGAACCGTTCAAACGGAAAATCATTTCTATCCCATGCTCCCTGCGATATTGCCGAACCGTCCATCACATGGTAATATGCACCGGGAAACCTCGCCTGCCACATATCCTTAAAGCTCATTCCCGGCACCTCCGGCTGCCCCGCCGCCTTTGCCGCCGCAAACTCCGCAAAACTCACACCTCCATTCTTATCAGCCGCCGCATTCTTTCGGTACTGCTCCGCCAGATAGCACCCTCCCAATTTACCTGTTACACCTAAATTCATTTTCACTTCTCCTTCTTTTCATTTTTCATCATCACGGACAGGATGAATACTCTGCCCTTTACCTTAAAGTCCGTTGTTCCGAGATACTTCTCTGCTGTACTTTTGATGTTAACAAGCCCTATCCCATGATTCTCCCTGTCTGCTTTATCCGTCACAGGAAATTCTTTTTGCGGCTTCCTCACCAACATCCCATCAAAGCTGTTTTCCACATTCAGGAAGAACAGTTCCCTTCTTTGGAAAGAACTGATACGGATAAAGGCTTCCGCATCCGGCTCTTTTGCTTTCAGTTTCCGGCACGCTTCTATTGCGTTATCCAGTGCATTCCCCAAGATAATACCAATATCATAGCTTTGTATGAATAGTTTTTCGGGGAATTTCAACTCCTCCACATCCATCTGCAAGTCCGGCACTAACCGTGTTATCTCATGGTATTTCATGTTCAGCAGGGTATCCACGACTGTATTTCCCGTTTTGAACCGAAATTCCAATCTGTCCATAGACCGATTCAGCGCTTCCAGATAAGCGTACAGCTCCTTTTCCCTTCCTTCCTCCTTTCCGGCCGCAAGCTGCATAATGACGGAAACTGTATTCTTCATATCATGCCTCATCCCCCGTATCCCGGAATAGACACGCTCCATCTCCCCCATATGCTCCTGTAAGCTGCTGACCTGCTGCTCTAAAATGATCCTGCTGCTCTTTTCCCGATTCCAACCAATCATGTCCTGAAACAGTTTTACACCGGACATAATGGAGAACAGCAGCAACAGCAGGATAACAGGCACTATGATGATCAGCAATGGGTATCTGTCATATAGCAGTTCTGGTATGCTGCTTTCTGTAGTCTCTACAGCAACACGCAGTAAGGTACATATCATCAGACTAACCAGCGCCGGTGCAAGGATAAACAGCAGCTCCGTCCTGTGTATGCAATAATCTTTTTCCCGGTAATCCTTTACGATCCTTTTCAGAGAAAAATATAATAATGCTGACGCAGCCACACACCTTAAAGCATTCAACCCAATTACAATGATTACTGATACCTTGTAATACACTTCGAGAGAGTACATACGCTCACTTACAATCTCCCAATCCCATAGCCCAAACACTTTATCCTCCAGTTTGAAGATCATATATGACAGGAAAAAACTGATCTCATTGGCCGCCATAAAAGCACCTATGAGAAACACGGTTAACTTCTCTACACCTCTATAACACAGCAGTACAACCACTAATATGGTACACATGATTGCTGCCAGCTTTACAAAGGTGCCAAAACTTCCATAACTCTTTGGCAGAAAAAATCCCACTCCTAACCGCAGCACCCCGTACAATACTGTGGCTGCCAACGCATTGATCTTCCTGCTCTGCATCCTGCTTTCCATAAAACTTCCAATGAAATACTGCAGGCAGTATCCCTGAAACATAGCTGAAAATATTTCCAGCAGACCGCTCACCACTTCATACACAGGACGCCCCTCCATTCCGCAGATACCACATATATGCCTTTACAAATTCATTGTGTTTCTTTCTTGTCAGATAGACCTTCTCCCCGTTGGAAAGGAAGATACTGTCAATGTCGTATTTCACTATGTGCGCCATGTTTACCAGATATCCCCTGTGACAGCGGTAAAAACCATCACCAAGCTGTCCTTCCAGTTCCTCCATACCAGCATACGTTTCTATGATATCTTCCATATCTGTGGTATGGATCTCCACCTTCTTTCCCCTGTTTTCGATATACAGGATACTGTTCAGTTTAATCGTATACCCCTGATTCTTTGTCCTTATAAATATCTGCCGCTCCTTCTGCCCCTTCCTTTTCCCAGCTTCTTCTATTGCCCTGCCAAGCACTTCCATGAATTTCTGCTCTGCGATTGGCTTTAACAGGTAATGGAATGCAGACACATCAAAGGCTTCAAACACATGCTCCTTA
>CASCGD010000084.1 GCA_949132985.1 uncultured Lachnospiraceae bacterium | reverse complement strand
AGAGAATATACAGCGTATGAGATGAACCGGAAATTGGAGTATATGATGCAGATGCGACCGGTGCTCAAGAAAAGGGGACTGTTTTCGGACGGTACTGCGGACTACCGTATTCCGGCGGAGCCGGAGGCCGGAGAAACGGTGATTATCCGTTTTCGCGCGGCAGTCAACAATGTAGATATCGTCTGGCTGTGGAGCGGCGATCAGCGCTACTCGATGCGAAAGACTGAGACTGAGGATGATTTTGACTATTTCAGTGTGCAGATTCCGCTGGGTAACGAGAAATTCTGCTACTATTTTGAGGTGCGCACCGGCTTGCTGCATTGCTATTACGACCGCTGCGGTGTTACGCGGACACGCCGCAGCCAGTATGAGTTTTGTATTCAGCCGGGCTTCCACACGCCGGAGTGGGCAAAGGGCGCGGTAATGTACCAGATTTTGGTGGACCGTTTTTATAATGGAGATCCCGACAATGACGTGGAGGACGACGAATATTTTTATATCCGTCATGGCAGCCGGAAGATGAAGGACTGGAACCAGGTGCCCTCCGGTTTTTCCGTGGCGGAGTTTTACGGCGGCGATCTGGAGGGCGTCAGAAAAAAGCTGGATTATCTGGCGGATTTGGGTGTGGAAGCAATTTATTTCAATCCATTGTTTGTCTCTCCTTCGAACCATAAATATGATAGCCAGGATTATGACTATATTGACCCGCATTTTGGAAAGATCATTACAGATGGCGGAGAATGCCTCGTCCACGGGGACCGGGATAACCGCAGAGCCACAAAATATCGAAAGCGGGTGACTTCTCTGTCGAACCTTGAGGCGAGCAATGCGCTGTTCATTCAGCTGGTGGGCGAAGCCCATGCCAGGGGAATCCGCGTGATCTTAGACGGCGTGTTTAATCACTGCGGCTCTTTTCATAAATGGATGGACCGGGAAGAGATCTACTGTCAGGATCCTTCCTATAAGAAAGGCGCATATATAGACCATGACAGTGTTTACCGGGAATATTTTCGGTTTCAGGATCAGGGGGCATGGCCTTACAATACAACGTACGAAGGCTGGTGGGGACATGATACGCTGCCGAAGCTCAATTATGAACAGTCGAAAACTCTGTGCCAGTATATTCTAGAAATTGGAAAAAAATGGGTGTCACCGCCCTTTAACGCAGACGGCTGGCGTCTGGATGTGGCGGCAGATTTAGGTCATAGCGAGGAGTTCAACCATAAGTTCTGGAAGGATTTCAGACAGGCGGTAAAGAGCGCGAATCCGGATGCGCTTATTCTGGCAGAGCATTATGGTGATGCCACGAGCTGGCTGCAGGGTGACCAGTGGGATACGGTCATGAACTACAGTGCATTTATGGAGCCGGTGACATGGTTTTTGACCGGGATGGAGAAGCATTCGGATGCTTTTGAACGTGAGCAGATCGGGAATGCCGGAAATTTTGGGAATGCAATCAACCATTTTATGACAAATTTTCTGACTCCTTCTCTGTACTGTGCGATGAACCAGCTGTCCAACCATGATCACTCAAGGTTTCTGACGCGGACGAACCACCGTGTAGGTCGTGTAGAACAGCTCGGGGCGCAGGCGGCAAGCGAGGGAGTCAACAAATCAGTCCTCAGAGAGGCCGTGGTGATGCTTTTGACATGGCCGGGGGCGCCGACTCTTTATTACGGCGACGAGGCAGGGGTATGTGGCTTTACCGATCCGGACAACCGCAGGACTTATCCCTGGGACAATCCGGACCATGAGCTGATTCAGTTTCATCGGGAGATGATTGCAATTCACAGAAGATCGGAGGCGCTGCGGAAGGGTTCGCTGAAACTGCTCTTTGGTGATTACCAATATCTGGCATACGGACGTTTTACGAGGGAGGAGCAGATGATTGTGCTTATCAACAACGATGACCGCTCACGCAGGGTCAGGCAATCCGTATGGGCGGCGGGAATGCCCAAAAATTGTGAGATGGACCGTCTGATGGTCACATCGGACGAGGGGTTTTCCACGGTGCCGATCCGCTATGCGGTGAAGGACGGCAGGCTGGAAATGCTGCTTCCGGCACATTCGGCGGCGGTCTTTAAACGACTTTAGGAGGAAAGCATGCCCGTGAGCAGAGACGAGCGGGTGCTGCACAGTAGTAGGAGGAAGCGATGAGAGGAACGATGAAAAGTATATTTCTGAGAAATTTGCTGCTCGGACTGGTGAGTCCGATGCTCCTTGTATTGATATTTTTTGCAGTATGGGTTTTTCGAAGCAAAGGAGCAGGTAAGGAAGCGGCTGATATGGTGTTTATAGCTCTGATCGTGGCAGCCGTGGTGATGATGGTATGGGGTGCTATTGTTTCCGTGCTTATGGCGAGACGTTTTACGGCGGCGCTTCAGTGGATTCGACAGCAGGCAGACGAGCTGGCAGCGGGCAATACGCATGTGGAAAATGATTTGAGTGGTTATGCAACAGCCGCAGAATTCTCGGATGCACAGGAGGCTATCCGGCGGCTGACGGAAAGTTTGGAGGATTTATTTACTAAAATTGACTCGGGGACCGGACAGATGACGGATGTAGTCGATCGGGTCACGGACTTTGTGCAGGCTTCCAGTGACGGCACAAATGAGATATCGGTAACGATGCAGGGGCTGGCAGCAAGCATGCAGGAGGTTTCTGCCACCACGGATGAGATCAACTCATCGACGGAGCGCAATACACAGGAAATTATCAGCATCACGGAGGAATGTGAGCGAGGTGTGGCTTTTGCAAAAGAATGTCAGATGCGGGCAAAGCACAGTGAGCACACGGCAAATGAGGGACGGAAATCGACGGATGGGATGGTTTCTGAGATCCGTGCCATGCTGGTGGAATCCATTGAAAACAGTAAGAAGGTAGAGGAGATCAAGGATCTGACAGGCGACATTTTGAGCATTGCAGCACAGACGAATCTGCTGGCGTTGAATGCCTCGATTGAAGCGGCGCGGGCCGGGGATGCGGGAAGAGGATTTGCGGTCGTTGCGCAGGAGATTCGCGGGCTTGCGGCCCGCTGCCGCGCTTCGGCAAACAATATTCAGGCGATCAGCGCAGGCGTGATTTCCGCAGTCGAAAATCTTGCTGAGGATGCAAGCTCCATGCTGGATTTTATAGATAAGACCGTTTTGGCAGATTATGGACAGTTTGAACAGGTCACCAAGCAGTACCGGGAGGATTCCGGTTATCTGGAGCAGATTTTGAGTGAATTTGCAGATCAGGCTGTCACGCTGCGGGATTGTATGGAGGATATGAAGGAAAATATGAACGGTATCGCGGTTGCGGTGGAGGACAGTGCACAGAGCGTTGTCGATGTGGCGGAGGTGACGACCGGGCTGGTAGGTAATCTGGACAGTATTACGGAGAGCGTTTTTGAGAATGCAAAGATGGTAGCCGGGCTGCGGGAGGAAGTGAAGCGGTTTCGGGGATGACGGATCAGGCAAAAGGTTAACAGAAAGATAGATAATTATAAAAAGAGGGGTCCCCTGGCGTATGGCCAGGGGATTTGTTACGGTTCACTGCGCAATGGCAATCATTAACGAATTACCATTGGTTCACTCTGTGACCAGTAACGAGCAGTCTGGGCATGAAATTCGCTTCGTGAAGCCCAAACTGCAAGCTGAATCATGTTTTTCCGCAGCCATGCAGCAAATGCATGGCTCGGGTGTGAAAAGTAACGGGATTTTCGTCTGTATGTGAAATGAAGGAAAGATGGTGTTGACAAATAAGAGCCGGACTGTCAAAATTGTATATATATAAGATATAAAATGCGATGCATTTTAAATCGTACTGCGGTGAAACGGAATATGCCGCTAAAGTGGTCCGCCGCAGCCGGAGAATCCTGCAAGAAGGATTCTTTCTACGATATCTGCCGACGAAATGCCCGTGGGCAACTCGGGTGAGCGTTATATGTGTAAAAGGAGGATAAGCAGATGAAGAAAAAGTTTTATGCAGTTTTAACAATGGCGTGTGTATGCCTTCTTGCGATGGCGCAGCCGGTGTTTGCGGGCAGTGCGCCAAAGCTGTCGGCAAGCGCCGACGCCGCAAGGGCCGATAAGGGTCAGACCGTGAAAGTGCAGATCAGCCTGACGGGCAATCCTAAAATATCGACGCTGGGCATGTCGCTTGGCTATGATGCGGATGAGTTTGAGTACAAGAGCTGCAGCTGGAGCGGTTCGCTTGGCGGAGGCGATATGAAGATGGCGTCAGGCGAGGGCGGCAGCGTTAGTCTCTCGCTGGTATGCGATAAGAGCTATGGGTCAGACGGAGTCGTGGCGACGGTGAGTTTTCAGTCAAAAAAGGACGGGGCTGCGGTCGATATGAGTCTGGTGCTGCGTGAAATGGCGGATGAGGATCTCTCGAGCATTACAAACTGCAAGGTGACAAAGGCTGTGCGCGTGCCTCAGGCGGCGAACAAGACGGAGACGAAGACTGTAGGGAAAACGGAGACAAAGACGACAAATAAAAGCAGTACGGGTACAAAATCGACGACGAATAGTACCGCTTCTTCAACGAAAGGCAGCAGCACATCCACCAAGACAGATGAGAGCTATAAAACCGGTGTATTAGCGGGTGAGGATCTTCTCTTTGTGATCGCGATCGCGAGTGGAGTCGTAGCGTTTATCTTCTGGAATGAGCGCAAAAAAGGCACACTGAACTGATATGGATTGGCGATACGAGTACGTAGATTTGGAAAAAATCCGGGAGCTTATGGAAAAGACCGATAGCTGGGAGGAATCCAGACAGCAGGAGTTTTACGGTTATCTTTTGGAGAAAAAGGACGAATTTTTCCGGAGTGAGTTCGGCGATTTATTTTTACATATGTATAAAGAAAAACTGGGTGTGCCGGATTTGGAAATCATTCGTCAGAAGAAGCCGAAACAGCCCGAGCAGGCGCCTAGGCCCAGCCGGTCATGGATTTGGCGGGCACTGCCGGTTTTGTTTCTGGCGGTGGCGGTGAGTGCCGGAAGCATCTGGGTTTACCGCAAGGCAGAAGGGCAGAATGCGAGAAGGCATCTGGAAAGCCTGCAAAAGACGATGCAGCAGGGGGAGGGTGCAAAGGCCGGGCGTGCGGAAAACATGAATGTGCCGGGGCAGCCTGCCGGGGATGGCGATGGGCAAAAGCAGGCGCTGCCGGCCAAAGATGCTGATGTTCAGGAGCAGAGCCAGGACGGACACAATGAAGATGCCAGGGAGCGGACGCAGACAGATGGGGCCAGGGGTTTGCAGGCCCGGGCGGATAAAAACGGCGGCGCGCAGGAAAAACCGCCTGTTTTGGAGCAGTACCGTGAACTCTCGGAGCAGTATCCGGAGCTGTTTGGATGGCTGATGATCTCGGATACCGGTATCAATTATCCCGTGATGCAGTCCCGGACACAAAAGGATTATTTTCTTCATCATAATTATGACGGCACTGCAAGTGATGAGGGAGCGTTGTTTGTAGATCCTCTCAGCAGCAGTTATCCGATGGATGACAATACGGTTATCTACGGACATAACATGAAAAACGGGCACATGTTCGGGGAACTGAAAAATTATGGTGTGGAAAGTTTTTTTCAGGCGAACCGGGAGATCTCTTTTCATACGCTCTATGAGACCGGAAGCTATGAGGTAGTGACTGTTTTGCAGACGCATATCAGGGATGAGGCGGAAGAGGGATTTCGCTATTATCAGTTTTTCAACTATGAGACGGAAGAAGAATTTCAGGAATGTGTAAATTTTATACAGGAAAATCAGATATATGATGTGAAAAATAAATTGCAGTACGGAGATAAACTGCTCATGCTCTCGACCTGTGATTATGTGCAGGACAATGGGCGGTTTGTGGTCGTCGCAAGAAAGAAGGCACCGATCTAAGATCGGCACAAAGGGCACCGATCAAAGATCGGCACAAAGGATTCTCGCGCATGAAAATCAGCCCTGCGGGCTGAGGCGCTCGAAGAAGGCACCGATCAAAGATCGGCACAAAGGAGGGAAAATTGCTTATGAAGGTGAAAAAAATCATGGCAGCAGCATTGGCGTTTGGCATCGGGCTGGCAGGTTTTTGGCAGACAAATGTATCGGCGGACACGGTGATCGTTGAGGAAGACATGGAGGATGGCCCGGAGGATTCGGAAGCGGTGGAGCTTAACTGGCAGATGACACAGCGGTTGGATGTGGCTTCCTGCAAGCAGGGAAAGGATGTTACGCTGACGGTATCTGTGTTGGGCGACACAAAATCCATGCAGTTATCTACGATTTATGCCAGCTTGAGTTATAATCTGGGTGTGTTTGCGTTTGGCGCGGAAGATATTACGCCTGTCAAATCCGGTCTTGTGGATTATATTTCTTTTGATGAGTATACAGGAGAGCTGGATATTTATTATGCCAGTGATATTACGCTTGAGAGTGGGACGGAGCTTTTTAAGATAAAGATGCATGTGCTTGACGATGCGGATACAGGATCGACAGGTCTGTGTGTAGACAGTCTGGAGCTTTACGCTACCGACAATGATAATTATGTAATGATTGAAAATGAAAATAAAGTGAAAGTGAACATCCAGAAGGGCAATGGGGCGGTACTGCTCGGGGACGTGAATCAGGATGGCAAGATTAATCTGACGGACGTGAAGGTGGTTATGAGGCATTGTAATAAAGGGACGAAACTTTCGGAAGCACAGAAAAAGAATGCGGATGTCGATAAAGATGGAAAGGTAAGCCTGACTGATGCGAAGCTGATCATGAAGTACTGTAACGGACAAATCAAGAAATTTTAAGGAGGAGGAAGGCAAATGCGGAGCATTTTTACATGCCTTCCGACGACCTGGCAGGTGACGCGAAGCGGCGCGTGCCGACACCGAAATTTAAGGAGGAAGGCAAATGCGGAGCATTTACTCATGCCTTCCGACGAAATGCCCGTGAGCTTTGCGAGTGGGCGCACATTAATTTAGGAGGTATATGCACAATGACAGGGAGAAAAAAGAAACTGGCTATATTTTTGTGCCTGACGATGCTGCTCAGCGTATATACGCCGCTTATTTCGTCCGCGGCGGTTTTCCCCGCTGTGGGGGCGACAGTCAGCACGAATGATACCGTGCAGGTAGTTTCCACGCAGGAGAAGTTAGACCGTTCGCTGTCAAATAGCGATGTAAGGCAGATCGTCATCAAGACAAACAAGGCGGTAAGTTTTGAGATACCGAAAGGAAACTATTCCGGTAAAAAGCTGGTGATCCGCGCGCCCAAGGCAGCGATAAAAAATGCGGGAACCTTCAAGACCGTGACGATTTATTCCATCAGCAATCGGGCTTATACGGAGAATGCCGACCATAACAAGATCCGTGTTCTGGCATCCGGCGGAAAAATCATTGTATCGGCGGGAAAAACAGTGGATTCTCTGACTGTTCTCAAGAAGAACAGCCGGGTAAAGATTGACGTGACCGGTACGGTTGGGCAGATGGATGTGAAAAAGGCATCTAATCTCACGATGGAAGTTACGGGAAGTATCCGGAAGATGAATGTCAATGCGACGAGTACGATCACAGTGACCGGAGACAGCAAGGACACCACGATTATCGTGAATAAGGCTGCAAAAAACAGCCGTATCACGGTATCTGCTCCGGCAACGGTTAAATTAAAGGCAGCGGCGACACTTACTTTAAAGACCGGTGCTGAGAACGCAAAGCTCATTGTTCCGAAAAGCAGTGAGAAGGCGGTCAGCTATACGCTGGTGAATGAGACAAATTCGACGCTGAAGCTGAATACATCCTCCGGCATTAAAATGCTGGCGAAGGGAAAGAGCTATAATGGGAAGGAGAGCGGACCGTCGGGTTCGACCATTATAGGCGGTGGTTCGTCTGGCGGCTCGAGTGGAGGATCTTCGGGCGGCAGTGGCGGAGGACCTGCGACGAAACCGGAAGAGCCTGAGAAACCGCCGGTGGCTGAAAAGAAGAATGTTCCGGTAGCGGCAGAGGTAACGGGGGCAAATTCGTTTTGCGTTTATGTGGATGCGGCGGATGATCCGGGGGAGCTGGAAGTGACGGTGAAATCCGGTGAGAACGAGATCACACTGACTGCATCGACAGCGGCTGCAGTTGCCATGACAAAGGTTTTCTATGGAGAAAATGGGGAGCCGCAGCATGTTTATGGGTATTGTTATAAATATGATACGGTAAATTCCTTTGATCAGAGCAGGGAATATATGCTGTCTATAGAGAACACAGATAAGTACAGCTTTACAGATTTGGTGATGAAGGCAGACTTTGCAGAAGAGAAAACGGGAGAGGAAGCCGAGCTGCTCACATATGCGGATGCGTTCAAGAACGAATTTGACGGAATGTGGCTTTCAAAAGAGAGTTTGGATAATAACGATACGCTTGCCGAGAAAATAAAAAATAAACCGTCAACTTCAGCGCCGAATTCATCATTAAGCATATTGGGGAAAAAATTCAAGAATGATGGCGGAACCATAGAGAAGGTTCTGATTCAGGGTACCGTAGAAGCTAACCGGGAATATCCGGTAGAATTTACAATAAGGAGAAAGGGTATAGAAAAAACCTTTACGTGTAATATAGGATTTTATGATCACACGTCTGATGACGGGAAAATATTAGCTGCAAAATATAATATTCAATGCAAGAAATGGGATTTTCGTGAGGATGGCATCTATGTGCTGTATGAAACTTCTGTTGTATATCCATATGGAGTTGCTATTGACGGCTGGACATCCAGCAACGAAGAGCTGATATCCATTCAAAATTCGAATAAGGCTGAGGTTAGGTTTCCGAAGATAGGAGTCGAGCAGGTAGTATTAACAGCAAGCCTGTCGTTGGGGGATAAGAAAGATTTTGTGGAAAGAACAGTCACTTTAGATAGTGGCCGTCGCGTGGGAACGTATGTGGCGACTGTTTGTGCGGAAGATGAAAACACCGTATTGAGCGTGGATTGTAAGGAGGCGGAAAGTCCCGACGGAATCATATTCGAATATGGGCAAGAACCTGCATACCAATGGTATAGAATGCCGATAGGAAGTGACGATCCCGCTGAAATAATTTCAGGGGCGACAAATGAAACATGCGAGCTGAGAAACGAAGACAAGACAGGCGCTTATTGGTATTACTGTAAAGTGACAAATAAGGTAGCGGGACAGCCGGATAAAGCATCCTATTCTAATTTTGTCAGGGTATTCTTTACAGACACAGGTATCAAGATCAACGGAGTATGAAATTCTGCGCGCTAGAAAGCATCTCTTACGAGGCAATATATAAGGCGCATACCAAAGCACCGGTCAAAGACCGGAGCAAACGTTTCGTTAAAAATTAAAAGCAGGGCAGAACCATCCCGGATATAGCTGCGGCTATCAGGAACTGAAAGGCAAGGCATGAGGGGGTTCTGCCCGTTTTGGCGGTTTGTGCAGGAAATAAAGGCGCGTCAGATAAAAACAGGTCATATTTTTTGTAATCTGCTATAAACATAAAATAATTATTTTTCATTTCGAAGGAAAGCTGTTATACTGATGATATGGGCAAAAGTATATCGGCTTTTTTTCAGTTGGGAAATGGGCTGCAGACGGTCGTGAAAAAAGAAATTTCGGCCAAAAGCAAGGAGCACCATCATGTCAGAACAGAATTATTTTGAAAACGCGCTTGCAAATTTTACCCACGAGGCAGCCTGCGGCGGCGCCATCCGTCATCTTGCGGATTTGGGTTATACAGTCAGTCAGATTACGGAACAGCTGGCCTTTCCTGCACCATATGAGAAGGTGCGGCAGGACGTCTGGGAACACATGCTCCATACAAAAGCAGTGCTTTTGGAGGAACCGGGCGCAGGTGGCGGGGCGGCGCAGGAGAAGCCCAATTATGTGCTGGAATACAACCGGTACGGCAAAGCCAGCTTTCGATTAGTGACGGCGCAAAATGAGAACCGGAAGCCGATTATATGGAAGGAGCGCCGTTTTGAAGAGATCGAAATGCGACAGGCAGCAAGGGGAGCCGGCTTAGACGTCCTGAAGCCGCCGCTTACCGGAAAAAATGCAGTGATTGCCGCTTATCTGAGAGAGAAATGTATGGAAAACGGAGAGGATCTGTCCTATTGCTCCTGTCCCTTTGCTTTGCAAAGCCTGAAAAATCCTTCCGCGTTTCAATCGGCTATGAGGGTGCTTGAGGAAAGGCAGAGAGAATATTTACTGGGACTTTCCTGGCCGGAAAAAATCTGTTATCACAGGCTGGATAGGCGCATGAGGGACATTGTTGTCAGGCTTTATGAAAACGGGCAGTATGAGGGTACGCTTTATTTTTTGAAAACGGAGGAAAAGGTATCTTTTTTATGAAAATCAAATCTATCGATCAGGATTTTTCCGTATGCAGGTTGTGGGATTATTCCGGGGTTGACTTAAATGCTGAATATTGCTTTGTCGGGAAAACGGATGAGGAACATTCACTTGTCTGCCCGACTGCAGACGTGCCGGAGCATGTGCTGGAGCGGGAGGACGGCTGGCGCGCATTTCGGATAGAGGGCGTGCTTGATTTTTCTCTGATAGGAGTACTTGCAAATATTTCGCGGGTTTTGGCGGAACATAAAATTGGGATATTTGTGATTTCTACCTATCGTACAGATTACATATTGACGAAAAAAGAACAGTTCGGGAGGGCGCTGGAGGTGCTTGCCCTTGCAGGGTATGAGGTATGAATGGGCTGTGCATCTGGCATTTTATGTCTGGCCATTGCATTTAGAAACATCTCCCTGGTATGAGGTATGAGTGTGCTGCGCATCTGGCGCCGCTCTCCCGAAAAAGAGAGGGATGCCGGCGTTTATTCCCGCAGCGCAGTCACGATCTGCTCCGCTCCGAACAGCAGCAGGCAGATTCCGGTGAAAATACCGATCATCGAGACGACCATGCCGGGGCGTATAAAAATGACAACGGCAACAAGGATGAGCAATGCACCGTTGATCATCTGTGAGTTATAGTTGTTGATGTGCACGGAGATATCGGCCTGCAGGCGGCGCAGATTGGAGGCGACGAGCAGACGGATGACGCCGAGGGTCGCGATCCATGACGCAAAAACATAGATAATAAAAGTGCCGACAAGCGTCTGAAAAAAATTGCTGATGAGTAGTGCGGCACCAAACAGCAACGAGATCACGGCGCCGATCAGCTCACAGTTTTCCGCGAAGCCGAGCGCCTTTCGCTCCCGCCAGATGCCGATTTTGCTGAGTGCATGGACAACCATAAAAATACCGACGATCCATGCCATCACAGCGATTGTGGTGGAGGGGGAAAGAATACAGTAAACGCCGGCGATCGCCAGCGCAGTGCCGATCACGAGTCTTATCATTTTGTATACATTCATAGTCATATTGAAAACTCCTTTCAAAAGTTCCATTCCTTGACGTACAATAGGATTATGGGTATAATATGAGCACTTGGCGAAGTGATTTCTATTAAATAATAGTATATCCCAAAAGTGGTAAATTGAAAAGGATGGAACGACGAATGAGGAATGATTTTTTACCGATTAACGAAGAATACGCGGGAGCGGGGGACAATCCCTTGTTTATGGTGCCCGCAGTGGATAAAAGCATCTTTGATCAGGCGATGAAGCTGGCGGGGACGGTGGTGGATTATCGGGAGCTTCGCATGATGTACAGCTGTGCGATCAAGGAGGTACGGACAAAATTTGACGTGCTCAACTCGGAGTTTAACGTGCGCTACCAGCGAAATCCCATCGCGTCCATTACCTCACGGCTGAAAAGCAGTGTGAGCATTATGGAAAAGCTGGAGCGCCTGAATGCGCCGTTTTCCGTGGAAAATGTCAACGAGCATTTGAACGATGTGGCAGGTATTCGTGTGATCTGCCACTACATAGATGATATTTACCGGCTGGCGCAGGCGCTGGCGAAACAGGATGACATCACGGTTTTAAACTTCAAGGACTATATTAAAAGTCCAAAGCCCAACGGTTACCGGAGCTATCACATGATTGTGAGTGTGCCGGTGTTTTTTTCCGACCAGACGCGGGAGATGAAGGTGGAGGTACAGATCCGAACCATTGCCATGGATTTTTGGGCGAGTCTTGAGCATCAGCTGAAATATAAAAAAGATGTGCCGAAACAGCAGGAAATTGTTGAGCGGCTGACGCATTGTGCGACACAGATTGCGGAGGTAGATGCGCAGATGCTGGAAATCAGGCAGCAGATTGAGCAGGCGGAGGACGAGCCTACACCGGCGGACCTTCTTATTGAAAAGCTCCGGCGCATTGATATGGCATAATATGGGCCAAATGCGTGCGTGAAGCGGGCATGAGGTTCGCGGACATGGTATCATCATACAGCAGGAGGATAAAATGGAGAAAAGGCAGACGCTCATCCGCCGGGTGCAGGAACAGCTTTTTGAGATGCAGGATAAGGATTATCGGGATTTTCACAGTAAATTGATTCCCAATATTTCGCCCGAGCGGATGATTGGTGTGCGCACGCCGGCGCTGCGGAAGTACGCAAAGCAGTTTGGAAAGACAGAGGAAGCGGCGATATTTTTGGAGGAGCTGCCGCATCGTTATTACGAGGAAAACAATCTGCACGGTTTTTTGCTGGAACAGATAACGGACTATGATGCGTGCATTGCGGCATGGAACCGTTTCCTGCCCTATGTGGACAACTGGGCAACCTGCGATATGCCTGCGCCGAAGGTCTTTAAAAAGAATCTGACGGAGCTTTCTTCACAGCTTCGGATATGGATGGATTCAAAGGAAACGTACACCGTGCGCTTTGCAATTGGAATGCTCATGCGCTATTATCTTGAGGATGAGACATTTTCGCAGGAATATCTGGAGTGGGTGGCGTCGGTACGCTCACAGGAGTATTATATCAATATGATGGTGGCATGGTATTATGCGACAGCGCTGGCAAAGCAGTGGGAAACGGCAGTGCCGTATATAGAGGAGCGAAGGCTCACGCAGTGGTGCCACAACAAAGCCATCCAAAAATCGGTGGAGTCCAGACGCATCACAGCAGAGCAGAAAAAATATTTGCAGGGCCTGCGGTGGAGGTAAAAAGAGTTTACAAGTATCGACAGTCGTGTTAAGATTGTTATTAGCAGAAAAAAGAGGGAGGATATGTGTAATGAAAGATACAATGATTTCTGAAAGCATCATTTATATCGGTGTGGATGACAAGACGCTCGATCTGTTTGAGAGCCAGTACATTGTGCCCAACGGAGTTTCTTATAATTCTTATGTAATTTTGGACGAGAAGGTCGCGGTGATGGATACCGTTGACGCAAGGGCCGGCGGGGAGTGGCTTGAAAATCTGGAGAGCGCGCTTTCCGGGCGGACGCCGGATTATCTGGTTGTTTCCCACATGGAGCCTGACCACGCGGCAAATATCGCAAAGGCGGCGGAGAAATACCCGGATATGCAGATTGTAGCAAATGCAAAAACATTTCCGATGATGAAGCAGTTTTTCGGTACTGATTTTGCAGGGCGCAATCTGACGGTTGCGGAGGGGGATACGCTTTCTCTTGGCAGCCATACGCTGACCTTTATGATGGCGCCTATGGTGCACTGGCCGGAGGTTATGGTGACCTACGAGTCCAGCGAGAAAATTCTGTTTTCCGCAGACGGCTTCGGTAAGTTCGGTGCGCTGGACACCGAGGAGGACTGGACATGCGAGGCACGCCGCTACTATTTTAATATTGTCGGAAAATACGGCGCTTCCGTGCAGGCGCTTCTGAGAAAAGCGGCAGGACTGGACATTCAAATGATCTGCCCGCTGCACGGCCCGATTCTGAAGGATAATTTAGAATTTTATATTAATAAATATCAGACCTGGAGTACTTATGCGCCGGAGGATCAGGGTATTTTTGTTGCGTCTGCGTCTATCCACGGCAACACAAAGGCTGCGGCTGAGAAGCTGGTGGAGAAACTGAAGGCGAAGACTGATTTGAAGGTTGCCTTTACGGATCTGACCAGAGATGATATGGCGGAGGCCGTTGAGGATGCGTTCCGTTACGACCGTCTTGTCGTGTGCTGTGCGACCTATGATGCAGGGCTGTTTCCGGTGATGGAAGATTTTATTCATCACCTGAAGGCAAAGGCTTACCAGAAGCGTACCGTTGGTTTTGTGGAGAACGGTACATGGGCGCCTGTGGCAGGAAAGCAGATGCGCGCGGCATTCGAGGGTATGAAGGAGATCAAACTCCTGGATCCGACTGTTACCATCCGATCGGCATTGAATGCAGATTCTGAGGCGCAGATGGATGCCCTTGTGGAGGCGCTTTTGAGTGAGTAGAAGCCCCGCAGTCAGATTTTTTCGTATTTTTTTAATAAGCGATGACCGCCAGCAGTCAAAGGCGATCTCTTTCACTTCCCGGAACACGTACCGGCTGCGCGTTCCGGGAGAACATGACTCAGGAGTGAAAGGCGTTTTGCGAAGCAAAATTTGCAATATCGCCCCGAATAGTAACCGACAAGGTGTAATGCTCATGGTTAATAAAGAAGCAGAATAAAACAAGACAAGACAAGGACAGCC
>CASCGD010000083.1 GCA_949132985.1 uncultured Lachnospiraceae bacterium | reverse complement strand
GAAAAATTTAGTGAAGGAAAAGTTTTTGGAGGGTCTGCGCGGTAAGGGCGGCGGCTATCGGCTCACCCGTTCCCCGAAAGACTACACCGTCGGCGAGATCATCGAGCTGGCAGAAGGACCGTTGGCATCCGTAAGCTGCCTGCTGCCGGATGCGAAACCCTGTCCCCGCAGCGGCCAGTGCCATACGCTCCCCATGTGGACAAAATTTGACCGGCTCGTACATGATTTTTTCTATGGAATTACGCTGGATGATTTGCTCCGCGAACAGTACTGATATATGCATTTGCATAATACAGAAAGAAACCTGCCACAAAAACGGCACCGTCCACCACGCGCGTTTCGTGACAGACAGTGCCCAGTTCCCATCCGGCTTTTATTTTCTGTTATTTTTACCCGGATACCCTCAGTACACTGAGGGTATTAATCCCTGATACAACTTTGCTCCGTTTTTTACGCAATTTCTGCCTCATATTCCGCGATCGTAATCCTGCCGTCCGCGTACCTGCGCATAATAATGATGTTCGCCTTTACCTTGTCTCCTGCATCCGAAGCACCGTATCCATCTACATAAATCATCGGCTTGTCGCCCGCGAAAAGTTCTTTGAACATATCCATTGCCATACCACCGCTTGATTCGCTGTTGGCCGTGCGGTACTCCACCCAATCCGAATCCGGGTCAGGCTTTATCTCGTTCTCCGTGCCAGGCACCTTTTTGCAGAGTTCATCAATGTTATCTACCGTCAGCGTTTTAACAAAAGCACTCACTTTTTCTGTCTGTTTCTTGCCTTCCTCTATCTCCTTCCGCTGGCTTTCAGGCAAATTCTCCAGTGCCTTGCGGTCCGCCTCAGCTTCCTCTTTCTCAGACGGGAACAGCGATTGAATATACGCCTCAGCCTTCTTCACATCTGCCTTTGAAGCATCGAGCGGCAGCTTGAACAGCGCATTACAGCCCTCATAGGACTCGTTTCTTGTGATCTTTCCGGTCGCCTCATCAAAAACATAGCCCAAATCAACTGACCGCAGACTGGCATCGTCGGTGAGTCCGAGGTAAACCTCCCGATCCGCAAAGGCTTCCAGATTATCGCATTCCCCCATTCGGTAGCGCACGCCATCCTTCACAAACTCCGTGTACCCGCCACTGAAGCTGTATACATTGTACTGGCCCGGATTGTAGCCCTGGATAAAAGGACTCGCCAGAAAACTCTCCTCGCCGTACTGCGGTGAAGATGTATCCGGCATCGGCGTACCGTCTGCATGCTCGATGGCCAGCAGCCAGTAGCTGCGGTCATCCAAAACCTCTCCCCCTGAGCTGGTCTCAAAATCAGTGATTGATTTACCCGATACGATGCCGATCAGTGTGGCCCGGTACTTTCCGAAGGTCTGGGACTCATTTATGATCTGTGCACCGTCCCCTTTAAATGCATCCGCAAGCGTAGCGTTATGAATCTCACGCGCCGCCTCCTGCGGGCTTAAATACCGCCACGCCGCATAGGTTGTTCCTGTGCCCAGTACAAGTACCGCTGCCGCGATCGATGCCGCCACTGCTGCCTTTCTTCCGTTCCATATTTTTCCTCTCATTTGCGCTTCCTCCTTCGCTTTTTGCAAAATTTGTCCGTTCAGCGCCTCATCCGGCCGAACGTCTGGAGTAAGGGCATTTGCCAGCAATTCATCTAATTTGTTATTCATACAGCAAAACCTCCAGTCGATTTTTGAGCAGCTTTCTCGCCTGATAGAGCCTGCTCTTTACGGTGCCGGCAGGAATATGCAAAACCCTTGCAAGTTCCTCCACCGACAGTTCCTCCATGTAAAATAAAAGCACAACCACCCGGTATTTTTCCGGCAGTGCGGACACTGCATCCCGCACCTGACGCAGCTGCTCCTCTCGAAGCACCTTTGTCTCGGTGGAATCTACGGCCCCCGCCTGCGCCCAGAGCGCATCGCCTCCCGGCGCATCGAAAGACTGCTCCGGTGCGATACGGTTCCGCCATGCCGCCTTGCGCCTCCTGTTTTTCCACAGGCGCACCGCCACGGACAACAGATAGCTTTTCGGGTTGGCATTCTCATTGTTATACAACTGCTCGATTCGCTCCATCGCCACAAGAAACGTGTCCTGATAAAGCTCGTCTGCCTGCTCCCTCGCACCGCTCAGATGCAGGCAAAACGAATAGAGCGCTGTTTGATGCTCCCTGATGCACTCTTCAAGCTCAAAAACTGTCATTCTCATATCTCCATCTCAAAGCTGCTTCTGTCACATTCCATCACGGCGGTTCGGATACCCTTTCTGTTTGTTCGCAGTGCAGCAGCTCAGATATCTTTCCCTGTCATACCGCAGCTTCGATATATCACTTGTTGCTTCCCTCTAAAATCAGACGTCTGTTTTGAAGGTATTGCCCTTCACCCATACATTGTAACAAAGAGAAAAAAGGTTCAAAAGATTTTTGCAGTTTTTACAAAAAATTTACTGCCGCGCCGAACCACACGAATCTGACCCCCTTCCATCGTACAGAGCACACGGCTGCCCGTCTCTTTCATGCGGGCGAGCGCCTCTGCCCCAGGATGACCGTAGCGGTTGCGCCGCGCGCACGAGACAACGCAGATGCGCGGGGAAAGCGCCTCCAGAAAAGCGGCCGAATTTGAATAGTTCGAGCCGTGATGCGCCGCCTTGTACAGATCGATGTTCGAAAAACCTCTGTCCGAAGACGTTTCATCGGTTCCGCCGGACGCATCCGAAGATGTCCTGCAAAACCGCTCCGTCTCATACGAAAGCCGCTCCTCCTGCTCCTCTCCGATATCCCCGGTAAACAACGCCCGAAATCCCTGCTCCTCGAAAAGACACACAAGACTTGCCGCGTTCCGGTCATTCAAAGCAGCCTGCTCATCGGGCGCAAGAAACACCAGACGCGCCGCGTTCCGGTCATTCGAAGCTGTCTGCTCACCGGGCACGGGAGACACCAGACGCGCCGCGTTCCGGTCATCCGAAGCTGTCTGATCACCGGGCACAGGAGACACCAGACGCGCCGCGTTCCGGTCATCCGAAGCTGTCTGATCACCGGGCACAGGAGACACCAGACGCGCCGCATCCGGCTCTGCGGCAGACGCCTGTCCCGGCTCCCACGCATCTCCCCCGGAAGTATCCGGCTGCAAAACATACGCATCCCTCTTCCTTATGACCTCCACGTATCCCGGATTGCGCAGACGTATCATATCCCCCGCATCCACAGCAAGCAGCGGAACCTCATATTGTTTCAGCGTCCTTATCAGCCGCTCCCACGCCCCATCCCGCACACACCTTTCTGCCAGCACCACGTGCCCCACCGAGAAGCCCGCTTCGATCACCTCGTAAAAACCGCTCACATGATCCTCGTCCAGATGAGACAGCAACCAGTAATCGATCCGGCGTACACCCTTTGATTTCAGGAACGGAAGCATCCTCCCGCTCCCCACCCCCGAAATGTCCGTGCTGCCGCCGTCCACAAAGCACGTTACACCCTCCGATGTGCGAAGGAAGGCCCCGTCCCCCTGCCCAACATCGAGAATGCTGACCTCAAAGCCGCCATGCGGCACATGACACAAAAACGCCAGAAGCAGTATGCCGCAGACAAAAATGCGGGCAAACAAGCCTGCTGACCGGAGCTTTCGCCGTCTCCTCCGCCCAAACACAAAAAGAAGCAAAACAAGGGCACCGTAATAAACCCACAGTTTTCCTTCCGACGGTTTCCCGCAGATCAGACTCGAAAACGGAAGCTCCTGCACCCCGCGGCACGCCCACAGATACACGGTCAGAATCATCCGGCACGGCACAAACAAAAGCCGTGCGGCAAGCTCCGCCCACACTGCACCTCCTCCCGATAACGCCACGCCGCACCCGGCAAGTCCAAAGCCCATCAAAATGCCGGCGTAGGGCAAAAGCAGCAGATTCAAAAACAGCGCGTACAGCGGCAGCTCATAATTATAATATGCCGTCAGCGGCAAAATACAAAGCTGAAGCAGAAATGCCGCACAAATTGGCCGCAGCGCCCGAAGAAGCAGTCCCTTCCCTTTCCCGGCCTTCTTTTCCACAGTCCCTTTTTCCCCGGCTCTCTTTTCTCCAATCTCCTTTTCTTTATCCTCTTTTTCCGCAGCCTCCTTTCGCAGACCGCTGATCGCGACAACCGCATATGCTGCCGCAAAGGAATATTGAAAGCTCACGCTGTGAAGCAGAAACGGACGGTACAAAAGAAGCACGAAAGCCGCCGCCCCCAGCGCGGCAGGCCCATCGTAGCCGCGCCCAAAGCACTGTGCCAGAAGATAGATAAAAAACATGCAGACCGCCCGCCTTGTAGATACACCCATCCCTGCCATTGTTCCGTAACAAAACAGCAAAAATGCCGTGGACGCCCCGCAGACGGAATATCCAAATCCGCATTTTCGCAGGAGAAAATAAATACCCATGCCGATCATGCTCACATGCATGCCGGAGATGGCCAGAATGTGCCCGATGCCCGCACTCTGAAACAGCGCATTTACATCCCTGTCCAAAAAAGATGTTTCTCCGACAAGCATCGCTGCCAAAATACCTGCGCCCTCTTCAGGGAGCATTTTGGCGCACACCTGCGCAACCCTCATTCGCAGACAGGACAGCCGTTCACGCCACAAAAAAATGCCCTCAGGCGCACGGATACAGACCACCTTCTCTGCGCGCATACGCCCGATGATCTGTCTGCTCTTATAATAAGTTTTCTCGTTGAATTGTCCCTCGTTGCGGGGAAAACCGAAACCCTCGACCTGTCCTTTGACGAGCAGTGTGCTATCCAGCGGATCATCACACTCCCCGGTAGATACAATCATCTGATTTTTTCCATCCGGCAGCGCCAGTGTCAGCTGCCGGCGGTCGTTTTTTATTTCCCTGTGGACGACCGTTCCACGTATTACCTGCTCCTGCCCTGTGAGAAGCGCCTGCTCACACTCACGCCACTGCCTCTCCTGCACAAGAAAACTAAACGCCGCCAGTCCCCCGGCAAAAAGAAGCATGGCGCCCCTCGCCGCGCACTCGCGAAAGTTTCC
The DNA here is from genome assembly GCA_949132985.1 of uncultured Lachnospiraceae bacterium. GTDB lineage: Bacteria > Bacillota > Clostridia > Lachnospirales > Lachnospiraceae > W0P33-017. Next base: position 9,806 of record CASCGD010000083.1, on the reverse strand, counting down.
CGCCCACAAAAGCGGCCCCAGTAAAACACCGGCCAGCATCAGGGCACACAGCGCATACTGCCACCCGGCCTTCTCCGCGAGAAGAATGCCAAAAATGGCCGCAAGCGCAAGCTGGCAGCTCAGCCGTTTATTCCATCCGATTCGGATCATCCCCCTTTACTTTTGCGTCATTGACAATGACCTCCCTGCTGCTTTTCTCTGTGCGCACATAGGACAGATCCTGCTCGTAGAGCGTCCCCAGTGAAAAGCTCTCCCGGTACACCCCTGAGGTATCGCCGTTAACGGAAATCTGCACCTTTTCAATGTGTGGCAGCGCCGTCAGGGAATTCACCAGAGAATAGATGACGATTGCCTCCTGTATGTCATAATTCTGCGTTTTAAAACCCCCGTCCAGACTCACGTAACAGATACGATCCGCCACGGAAACGTTAACCAGCGACGTCTCCGCCGGAAGGGAAGCCACTGCATCCGTAAGCTTCGGCCCTGCCAGAAGATGCTCAATCACAAGCTTCTCCAGTGACACGTTGTTATTATAGTAGACACGCTGTGTCTCCAAAACCAGTCCATCCCCTGCCCGATTGGAAAAATACAGGTCAATGGTGGCGTGCTGAATGGAATTGATCTGCTCCCCGGGATTGACGACAAAATCTTCATTCGTCATCTCGCCCACCTCGTTTCCTTTCGAATCTAAAAGGGGCTCATCCTCCACAAAAAATTCCAGACATGCCACGCCTTTCACCTGGGTCAGGGTCTGCACAAGCGCCAGCCTGCACAAAATTTCCGGCACAGACTCCAATGTCCGGTAATTTTCATTAAAGTGCACCTTTAAGTCCCCGTCAGCCTCCAGCTTCGTCTGTGTCACCTCCACGCCCTCCGGAATCGGGCGGACAAAATCCACATCCCCGGAATCGGTGGAAAGCACCTGAATCAGCTCGGAGACAAGCAGCCCCGTATCCGCAAGCGCTGCATTTGGCTCATAAGCCTTACGCACGGTCTTTGTCTGCTCCTTATCCAGATAGCTGACAAACAGCATTCCCTCCTCCAAAGCCTCCTCCTTCTCCCTGCCGCAGCCGGAAAAAAACAGGACGGATAGGATCAGAAGCAGTGCCGCGCATCTGTATTTTTTTCTCATAGAAATCATTCATTCCTTTCTTTCCGCGAAACGCATCAGCCGCATTCATGCCCTGATATACTTAAGAGGGATGCGCACCGTAAAAATTGTTCCCTCCCCTTCCGTTGAAAAAGCCTTGATCGCTCCGCGGTGCATCAAAATGACGCTGCGTGAAATCGCAAGCCCAAGCCCTGTGCCGCCAATCTCCTTCGAATGGGATTTGTCCACACGGTAAAAACGCTCATAAATATGATCCAGAGACTCCTCCGGTATGCCACAGCCGTTATCCTCCACCTTCACATAAAAATACTGGTGATCCGCGTTGAGCGACACATGCACCCAGCCGTCCGGCTTATCGTTGTACTTGATGGCGTTTTCGATGAGGTTCGTAAGCGCCAGGGACATTTTTGTATCATCGATCTCCGCACTCACCGGTCGAAAACTCTCCAGCACAAGCTCGATGTTCTGCTGATCCGCAATGGGCATCAGACGCTTCATGATCAGCTCCAGCAGCTCGTTCACATTCACCGACGTGATATTCAGGCTGTCCGCAGCCGCCTTATCCATCTTGACCAGGGAAAGCAGATCTGTGATAATCTTGTTTTCCCGCTCGATCTCAGAGGCGATATCCGTCATAAACTCCTGGTACAGCTCCACCGGCGCACCCGTCTGCCCGGTCAGCGAATCTGCCAGCACCTTCATGGAGGTCAGAGGCGTCTTCAACTCATGGGAGACATTCGACACAAATTCCTGTCTGGACTCATCCAGCACCTTCATACTCTTCAGCAATGCATTGATATTGACAGAGATCTCCTCTGTCTCCGTATAGTCGTCAATAAGCAGCAGCCCCTCGCCATAGCCGATCTGTATGTCCTCGATGGATTTTGACATTTTCCGAAAAGGCCATGTAAACCGGCCTGCTACAAACACTGCAAATATCGTGATCAAAAAACCTGCAAAGAGCAGGACAATGACCGCAATATTTTTTAAGTTTGCAGCGGCATCCCGAACAACGTCTGTGGACGCGCTCACAAGAAGCACCCCCAGAGTCTCCTGCGTGTCCACGTCGCAGATCGGCAGTGTCAGCTGAATGTATCGGTTGACCGGATCATACTTGTTTGACTCGGAGCCCTGAAAGCTGGTGGCTACCTCCTCGCAGATGATGATCTTTCTCGTATCCAGATCGTAAGTATCCTTAATGATATGAAAGGTGTTGTCAATGACAAGAACACGCCCGTCGTAGATATTGCAGATCAGCTCCACCCGGGAATTGATAGACTCTAAAGTCACATCCTCCAGATAGCCGGTATTTGCAATCTGGTCGGAAAGAATTTTCGCCTGATTTAGAATATCGATGCACCGGATGGAAATCGCCCGGTTCTCGTACCCACGGACAAGCCCTGTACTCAGGACGATTCCCGGAAGCATCCCAAAGAAAATAAAAACTATGACTAAACGAAAGCGCATGCTTTTTAAAAATTTGCGCAGCTTTTTTTTTGATTTCATTCCACTGTTTCCTTACCCCGCGACAGACCGCATATCGCCGCTGTCACGATCCTCTCACCCGCGATAATAATAGCCCACGCCCCATTTCGTGTGGACATACTTCGGCTCGCTGGGGTTCGCCTCAATCTTTTCGCGCAGGCGCCGCACATGGACATCCACCGTGCGCACATCCCCCGGATAGTCTGCACCCCAGACAAGCTCCAGAAGCTTTTCGCGGCTGAAAACCTTATTCTGATTCGTCACAAACAGCTCCAGAAGCTCAAATTCCCGTGCCGTCAGATTTGTTTCCTTCCCAAGGATCAAAAGCCGCCTGCTCTCCAGATCCAGCTCCAGATCACCGTTTTTAATGACCTTCGCCTTTGCCGGCGCCGGCTCCTTCATCCCGGTTCTGCGCATAATTGCCTTGATGCGCGCCTTGACCTCCAAAATGTTAAAGGGCTTTGTAATATAATCGTCCGCACCGTACTCCAGGCCCAGAATCTTATCCATGTCGTCGCCCTTTGCCGTCAGCATGACAATGGGGACGTTCGAAAACTCACGGATCCGCTGACACACCTCCATGCCATCCATCTTCGGAAGCATCAGATCCAGCAAAATCATATCATACGTGTTCGCCGTTGCCAGCCGCAGCGCCTCTTCCCCGTCGTAGGCACATTCCACCTCCATGCCGTCCTGCTCCAGGGAAAACCGGATCCCCTTCACAATCAGCTTTTCGTCATCTACCACAAGCACTTTCTTCGCCATAATCATACCTCAAATCTATACACAGCCCGATTGTCCATCGCAATTATCATTTTTTCCTGTAATTTATACTCACAAGCACGAAATCCTGCCAGATAACGCCGACTCACAGGCGTCGTTATCCGAAAGCATCCGGCAGGCTTCATCGCTTGTGAGTATGGGCAAAAAGCTCAATCCACCCGAATTAAGTTTTCCAGCCTTGCAAACATGCTCTCACCGATTCCGCTGACCTTTTTGATATCTGCAGCCGCCGAAAACGCTCCGTGCTCCTCCCGGTAGGCAACAATGGCCGCCGCCTTCGCGTCTCCAATCCCCGGCAGACTTTTCAGCTCCTGCGCACTCGCCGTATTGATATTGACGCGCCCGTCACCGCTTCCGGTTTTCCCATCCGAAATCTGCCCGTTGAAAACCGCTCCATTCGGCTGCTCCCCATGTGAAGCTTCCTCTGCCTCTTCATCAGTCAAAATCACGATCATCTGCCCGTCCGAGAGCGTCCCGGCCTGATTGACACTGCGCTGTGACGCTTCCTTTGTCATGCCTCCGGCCATCGCAACCGCCTCGTACACACGGCTTCCCGCCGCCAGCTCATACACCCCCGGCTTTTTCACCGCGCCGCACACATAGACGGCAATCGTATCGGAACCTGTACCGGTGCCCGCCGAGCCGCTTTCCGGCGCAACGTCATCCGCTGCTCCCGCCGAGCCATCGACCGATGACTGTCCGTTCTTGGCGCCTGACACACCATCTGACGATTGTCTCTCCCCCGCGGCTGACGTACCCGCCGCTGTCAAGTCGTCAGCCTTATCCGCCACACCCGACGGGACTGCCGCTTCCTTTGCCGCGCCGGACGATGCCCCCTCCGTCCACGAAAAATCGGCATCCGACACATCCGCTTCCCCGTCATAAAACCCGGACGCATGAGAAGCGCATCCATATAAAAGTAACAGCACAAGACAGCCCAAAACCGCCTTTGCTGCTTTCTTTTGTTTTTGTTTCATTGAAAGCTCCTTTCCGCACCGGCCGCGCGGTAAGGACACTCTGAGCGATAGTTTTATTTTAACGAAAGATCGGTCAGATTACAAGCCCTTTGTGAAGAAATCATTGACACATATATGCATAAAAAACGAAAGACCGCGCATTTGCCTCTAGATATGCATACGCCATCTGCCCGCTTAAATTTTTCTGATTTTTAGCGAAAAAGTGAACACGGTTCCTGATCCCAAAAATCAGAACTATGTTTTCCGGGCATAGTCTATCATATAGAAGCTAATTGCAAGGTGGATGAATGTTTCATAGTCCCTGATGGAAGAACCGGTGATCTCTTCAATCTTTTTTATCCTGTATAGCAGCGTGTTCCGGTGGATGTGAAGCTGCCCTGCGGTTTCACTGGTATTTCCAAGGTACTTTACATACGTATATAAGGTAGATAAAAAATCCGTAGAATATTTCCGGTCGTAATCCTCTATTTTCGTGATAAGCGGAGAGAGATAATTGCAAAGCGGCATTTGTTCCATGCGCGGCGCAAGGATTGCAGGGAGATAATAATTCTCATAGCGGTAAATCCGCGAATCACACGGAATCCGGCCTCCCAGCGACAGGGCATCTTCGGCCTGGATCCTGTAATCGGATGTTTCCAGAAGATTATCATAGGCATTGCTGATTCCACAATGGGCATTAAATTTACTCAGCAGCACATCAAACTGTTTTTTTGCAACACAGTCATTCACAGTCAGGTTATATTCCAGAATATATAAAATATTTTGCTGGATCAGTTCAAAATGATATGGAAAAAACTGCTGGATCGTTTTCCGTATATAAGACAGAACATTTTTATCCTGTTTGTTGTCCGTGCTGATGGCTGCGATGCGATAAGGAGATTGATACGCATTTCCGATATTATCAAACCAGAGTCCAAGCTGCTTTGACGTGTGTATCCGGTTATTCAGAAGTTCTTCAATGAACACTTTCTGATAAGTATAATGCATGGTGTTTGCAGTATCATTATCTTTGAAGAAGAGAGAAAGAATATTCTGAATAATCTCCATGGCCTTCATCCGTTCGGGGATGATCTGCTCTTTCGTACACCGCATGACTACATAGCCCTCTATGATATCATTGACTCTTATCACACCCAGGATTTTTGGAAAATCCTCGTTTGAGGTTCCCCAGTCAACCACATAGGGAGCCTTTTTTTCATTGACGGACTGCATGATTCCGTCCTCATACAGATGAATCGCCATTTCCGTATTATAAATCTTATGTTCAAGGAGATAGTCCCAGAAGTAATCGTCCATCTTTTCCTGAGGGGCGATCCCGAATAAGTTGTAAGTGACGTCAACCGTCAAAATGGGTACTCCTACAATTTCATGGCAGACCTCCATGAGCTTCTGAATGTTCCCTGATGGGAGCGTCATATATATGCTCTCATACAATCGTAAAAAATCAATCGAATTTTCCATAGAAAACCGCCTTTGTTGACATTAGCCTGCTGTTGAAAATAATTAACTATCATCAATATTAGTCTATTTTTCAAGAAAAATCAACAGAAGCGGCCTGGTGTACTGACATGTTCGTATTTCGCCAAATGACTTGCCTGAATTTCCATCTGCCGCGTTGGCCTCACGCAACGATGCCACCGCATCGCCTCGTTCAACCGCCTTTCAGACTGAAAATTCATTCTGCGTCATTTAGATGAAAATAAACGTGTCAGCACGCTGGGAATGTTGTGCAGCTGCACAAAAATCGACAAAATTTTTTTAAGTTTCCGATGATGAAGCTTATGACAGAATGACATATAATTAACAAAAATAAATTTTATAATAAGGAGGACAAAAAATGTTTGATTTAACAGGAAGAGTGGCTGTTATTACAGGTGCATCCTCAGGGCTTGGCATGCAGATGGCACGCGGCTTCGCGGAACAGGGAGCAGACCTTGTCATCATGGCCAGACGTGTGGAAAAACTGGAAGCACTGGCAGAAGAACTCAAAGGCATGGGACGCCGTTGTCTGCCCGTTCAATGCGATGTTACCAAGTCAGATCAGGTAGATGCGGCGGCAAAGAAGGCGGAAGAGGAATTTGGCAAAGTAGACATACTGGTAAACTGTGCGGGCAGCGCGATAAATGGCGGCGTTCTGACGATGAAGGATGAAGAATGGGACTTTACGATTGCTACAGATATGACCAGCGTATTCTACGTAACACGTGCATTTGCCAATATTATGAAGAAAAAGGAGTACGGACGTATTATTAATATTGCCTCCATGTATGGCCTTGTTGGAAACGGCACATTTGACTCGGTTGCTTATCATACATCAAAAGGCGGTGTGGTAAATCTTACACGTGCGGTTGCCGGAGAGCTGGCCAAATATAATATTACCTGTAATGCGATCTGCCCGGGGTATTTCGAGACAGAGCTTACTTCTGAGACTCTTAATACAGAGGAATTCAAGGCGTTCATGCGCATGTCAGTTCCCCTTGGACGTTATGGTGTAAACGGCGAGCTGAATGCAGGAGCAGTATTCCTTGCAAGTGATGAAGCATCTTATGTAACAGGCGCGATCCTTGTCATTGACGGCGGATATACCTGCCTGTAACAAATGGAATAATGCATACAGCCGCCAAGAGGCAGAACAGATGATTTTATGACAGAAGGAGAAGAAACTCATGGGATATGAAAAATTATTTACCCCTTATAAGATCGGAAATATGGAAGTGAAGAACCGCATCGGCATCTCTCCGATGGGGACAAACTCCGCATTTGTAAACGGCAGAAAGGATGCGCAGGAAATCGACTATTTTATAGAGCGGGCAAAGGGCGGCGCCGGCATCATTTATATGGGATGCCAGATGCTGAACGAAAAGATTGCGCAGGGTTCTATGGAAGGTTATCTGGATACCTTTACCGTGCTCCCGTCTCTGACATCCGTATGTGACGGCGTACACAGATACGGGGCAAAGATCGTATGTCAGTTGAGTCCTGGAACCGGACGGAACGCATTCCCTGATACATATGGCAATCCCCCGATTTCCGCATCGGCAATCCCGTCCGTATTCAACCCGGATATGTTATGCCATGCGCTGACAAAGGAAGAGATCGCAGAGATGATGGAGGGATTCAAATTCTCGGCTGGCGTTGCAAGAGATGCGGGCTATGATGCAATTGAGATCCACGCCCATGCAGGATATCTCATTGATCAGTTTATGTCTCCGGTGTGGAACAAACGGACGGATGAGTATGGCGGAAGCCCGGAAAACTGCGCCCGGTTCCCGAAAGAGATCATTCAGGCGATTAAAAGTGTTGTAGGAGACCAGATTCCGGTGATCTTCCGAATCTCGCTGGATCACCGCTTTGACGGCGGACGTACGATGGAGGACAGCGTAAAGCTGCTCAAGGTCCTTGAAGAGGCAGGGGCAGACGCATTTGATATTGATGCCGGATGTTATGAGACCTTAGATTATATCTTCCCGCCTTCCTATCTCGGAGAGGCATGTATGGAATATGTATGTGCAGAGGCACGAAAGGCAGTGAGCGTTCCTCTGATTAATGCAGGAACTCATAATCCCGATACAGCGCTGGCATTGATCGAGTCCGGCAATGCAGATTTTGTGAATATGGGACGTGCCCTGATCGCAGACCCGGAGCTTCCGAAGAAACTGCTGGAAGGCCGCCCGGAGGATGTAAGACCGTGTCTGCGCTGCAACGAGTATTGTATCGGAAGGATCTGGAATTATCACACGAAGCTCAGCTGCGCGGTAAATCCGCAGGCAATGGAAGAAGTACGTTTTGCGATCCAGAAGACAGAAAACCCGAAACATGTTGTTGTCATCGGCGCAGGTCCGGCCGGAATGGAGGCGGCAAGAGTTGCGGCAACAGAAGGCCACAAGGTTACTCTGTTCGAGAAAAACGATAGGCTTGGCGGCGTTATGGGCGATATCTGCACGGCAGAATTCAAAAAGAATATTAAGAAACTCACAAAATGGTATGAAGTGCAGCTTGAAAAGCTGGGCGTTGAAATTCACTTAAATACACAGATCACCGGAGAAGAAGCGATTCTTAAGACATGTGACAATATCATCATAGGGTGCGGCGCAAAGCCCGTCACACCGCCGATTGCGGGAATTGACGGAGCAAATGTTGTTACCATGCTCGCAGCACACCAGAATCAGAGCCTGATCAAAGGCGAGCACATCGTTGTCTGCGGAGGCGGCGCATCCGGATGTGACGGCGCGCTGGAAATCGCATCCGAGATGGGTAAAAAAGTTACGGTCGTTGAGATGCTTCCGGAGTGCGGAAAGGACGTATTCTTTATTAACAAGATTACGCTGTTCAAAAGACTTGCTGAGAGCGGCGTAGAGCTTCTGACAAACACGAAGGTTACCGCCATTGACGAAAAGGGCCTGACCGTTGAGAAGGCGGATGGAACTACAGAACAGATTGCAGCAGATACCGTTATCTCGGCATTCGGAATGAAGGCGGATCTGACGACCGTGGATGCGGTAAAGGCAAACTATCATACAAAGACAAGAGTGGTAGGGGACAGCAACCGCCTGGGCAAAATCGGCGAGGCAATCAGAGACGGTTTTTACGCGGCTACAAGCCTGTAGAAGGCCGGGGACTGTCAAAAAAGTCCCATAAACCGGAAGTGTAGGGAGTGTAAAATAAAGCGTGTAAGTACTTGTAACAAAACTTACATACTTTTATATTACACTCCCCTCTCGAATAACAATCTGCTGGAATACCAAAAAGACAGACTTTTATTCCTTTATAGAAAATTGTTCCTCTCTTTCAGCATCTGATCGGCCATTACTCCTATAAATTCTTCAACCGCAGGGGTTACATTTTCCCCAAAATAAGAATCTATCTATAACTTTCTGTTAATAAATTACTCTTCAGATAAGCCAATTCTAATCATAATTTATTTCATTCAAACAAACTAATTCCCGACCAGTATCACGGACAGCAAAATGTTCCATAACTCTTTACAATCAGATTTGAAATCTATATCAACTGACGAAGGGAAAACAAAAATGGAGCAGAAGCTACGGAGAGACAGAAATCTTGGCAGTAATCTCAAAATTCTCCGCGAGAAACACAATATCTCTCAAGAAAAATTATGCGCTTTGCTGCAGAACCGCGGGTGTGATATTGGTCGTTCTACATACGCAAAATATGAAAATGGCGAACTGAATATTAAAATCAGCGTCCTCATGGAATTGCGCAAAATATATAACTGCGCCTATGATGACTTCTTTGAGGGGTTGGATATGCAAGATTAGCGCGCAATTCCCCTTGATTTTCTACCCATCACATAACAAGGCCCTTTCTCTTTAGCGAAACGCCCGGTAATGCTACTACTACTATGACAATATCCATGTACCCCTGTTACCATTATAAAACAGCTCTACCGTCTTTTCTACAGAAAAAATAGTGATCTTGCATTCAAACCG
>CASCGD010000082.1 GCA_949132985.1 uncultured Lachnospiraceae bacterium | reverse complement strand
TGGACTGGATACAGAGCATCCGAACGCCGATCGGAGATATGATCGTCCCCCTGATTACGAGGCTGGGGGATGCGGGTAAGGTGTGGATTTTGATGTCAGTCATTTTTCTGCTCCATCCGAAATCGAGAAGAAACGGTGTTATACTGGCGGTGGCGTTGTGTGTTGATCTGGTGCTCTGCGAGGGAATACTGAAAAATGTGTTTGAGCGGACACGCCCGTTTTATGTAAATACTTCGGTGCAGCTCTTGATTCCAAGGCCGGGGGGATATTCATTTCCCTCGGGACATACGGCGGCCTCCTTTACGGCGGTGGCGGCGCTTTATTTTGCCGGGGAGCGGAAACGTCTGTGGTCCGTGCTCGTGCTGGCCCTTCTAATCGCGTTTACGAGGCTGTACTTATACGTGCATTATCCCACGGATATTGTGGGAGGCGTGATCGCGGGAATAGCGGCGGGATATATTGGCAATCGGCTGGTAAGCCGGTTTTGGAGGAGGAAAGGAAGAATAGAAAAAAGAATAGAAGAGGATACCTGAATTTTTCGCAAAAAATGAATCATTTGGTTTACATATTTTGCCCGACAAATTCTCATGTGGGTATCTCGGATAAAAATTCAGGTGATAAGAGTTCGGGTTTATCATGTAAAAAACGGGGCAGCGTGTTCTTTTTAAGAACACGCTGCCCCGGTGTTTTGCTGAAAGATGTCAATCAATCCAATCCTTTTCTTTTTCAAGGATTTTACCTGTTTTTGCATGAATTTTCAGCTCATATTCGTATTCACCTTTGATCATCTCGATCTCATAAACGGGTATTCCGTCATCCATATCAAATTCCGCTTTGATAACGGTAGCTCCGGGAACGGCATTTTTTGCAATGGTCTTTGCCTTGGATAATCCGATATAGCCATCGCTTGTGCTTGAAGAACCGGAGGCAGTCGCTTTTATTTCCCATTTGTATTCAATCATTGCGCCGGTGCGGGCATGAAATTTTAAGGTGTATGACTTGTTACCGGCTTTCATTTTTACCTTATAAATATCAATTCCGTCGTCCATCTTCTGGATGATGCTGAGGATGGTGCCCTTTGGTACCTTTTTTTCGGCAAGCTGTCTGCACTTGCTTTCGCCGATGATCGCTTTGTTTTTGCTTGCACCGACATACTTTTTCTCCCACTCGTATTCGATCAGCTTTGCATCGGAAGCGCGATACGTAAGATCATAGGTCTTATTACCTTTCACCAGTTCAATTTTATAAACCAGCACGCCGTCATCGTAATCGCGGTCTGTCTCTATGACCGTTGCACCCGGTACTTTTTCCAATGCCTTTTTTTCTGCCTGAGCGTAGCTGCCGAGTTTTGCGGCTTTTGCGTTTTGCGGGTAGAGAACGCATATCGCTGTAAAGCATACTGCAAATAACATCATTGTGACTTTTCTGGTCATTTTCATTTAAATGTCCTCCTTCTTTATTATATTGTATTTACTGTGTGTTTCAACGATTCCGGCTATCCTTCGTATTCTATTTCGGCTTATTCGCAAAATTCCATAACGGCTGTAAAAATTTTTTTGGATTTGTACAGCTGTAGAATTTCTGCTGCCGTAAAATCCTTTTTACGCGTTGCGTCCGCAGCACTGCTTATATTTTTTTCCGCTGCCGCAGGGACACGGGTCGTTCCTTCCGACCTTTTTTCCTTCGCGTCGGACCGTTCCGGATTTCTTCTGCTCTAAGTACAATGTCTTTTTCGTCTCTTCATCGAAGATTGCGTCCCATTGGGGCAGGTCATAGAGCCAGTCAGCTTTTGCGTCTACCATATTTTTATAGAGCTTTTCCTTGTCATAGATGAGGTTGACGTGGGTGTCCTCATCCATCGTCTCAATGGGATTTGCCTCCACGAGAGACTCATTGATGCCGTCCAGAAATCCGGTCATTTCCATGATGCTGATGCCATACTTCTTGGCCAGCTCCTTTACGGTTCCCTCTACTTTTTCGGTGGGGCTTGCTAAGAGCTGCTCATAGATTCCCTTCTCCAGCAGGAAATAATCGTTCCAAAATTTCTGGAGCTTTCCTTTGTCTGTCTTTTCATTATAGGCAATTTTTTGCCATTCCTGTAATAATGCCATAATTCATCCGTCCTTTAATGTTTAAATTTAGTGCCGGCACATATACCTATTATATCCATAGTATAACTGCGCGGCGCGAACTGGAATATCGCCCGTATCAGAGGCACATATACCTATTACATCCATAGTATAACTCATATACAAATATTTTTCAAAACTTTTTTTGTATAAGTGCAAAGAATGTGGGTATACTACAACTATACCGAAGCACATGATACCCCCAGCGCTTCGGTAGTGTGACGAAAGATACAAAAATACTTTATCCTCCCCTAAAGAGAGATCTGCGTGTGCGGGTCTCTCTTTTTTAGCGCTGTTACATAAATTTACACTTGACACGGAAGCTTCAAATGCATAGAATAGAAGAAAATCGGAACGGGAAGCAGCTTCGCGAAATCCGCAATCAAAAAAATATCATGAACACGACGACGAGACTAACCAACTCTGAGTGCCCTTAATCCGGGCCGGTGATTCCGTTATCATCATGAGAGGTTCCCCTCCGATGGGAGCTTTTCGATAAAGTGGCCGCGGCATATGCCCGGCAACTGGGGTGGAACCGCGAGAAATCGTCCCCGGTGTCAGTAGGAATCTGGCGCTGGGGATTTTTTTATGCGCAGCCCCATGTAAGGGAGAAATACCCGGATGCCAAAAAGCAGGCAATGAAAGGAGAAATACCCGAAGGGCATACCCGGATGCCAAAAAGCAGGCAATGAAAGGAGAAACAAATTATGATTAAAAAAATGAAAAATTTCTGGTATTCTTTGGACGGGACGACCGAGATCTCAAGGCGGGAGCTGTTTTTGGAGATCGCAGTGTGTGTTCTGGCGGGCATTCTGGTCGGAATGATTTTCACGCCGAAAAAGACGGTCACGATTGGCAGCAACAATTCGGGAAACGGCTGCAACAACGGAGGCGGGAGCGCAGAGGACGAGGAAGAGGCATAAAAAACGATCCTGCGCGTTTCGCCAGGCGGCATATGCCGGAGAATTAGAAAAATAGGAGAGAAGACAATGAGAATTACATTGAAGGACGGATCAGTTAAGGAGTATGACGGCGCGATGCGCGTCATTGACATTGCAAAGGATATCAGCGAGGGTCTGGCACGGGTGGCGTGCGCCGGGGAAGTAAACGGCGAGATCGTGGATCTGCGCACCGAGCTTTCTGCGGACTGCGAGCTGAATATTGTCACACAAAATGATGCAAAGGGGCTGCGGGTCATCCGCCACACCGCGTCCCACGTGATGGCGGAGGCGGTCAAGCGGCTGTTCCCGGAGGCAAAGGTGACCATCGGCCCTGCCATTGACGACGGCTTTTACTATGATTTTGAGTCTGCGCCGTTCTCGCGTGAGGATCTGGACAAGATCGAGGCGGAGATGAAAAAGATCATCAAGGAGGGCCGCGAGATCACACGCTTTGCGCTGCCCCGGGCAGAGGCGATTCGGCTCATGGAGGAAAGAAACGAGCCGTTTAAGGTGGAGCTGATTCAGGATCTGCCGGAGGACGCAAAGATCAGCTTTTACGATCAGGGCGGTTTTGTGGATCTGTGCGCAGGGCCGCACCTCATGAGCACGAAGGGCATCAAGGCATACAAGCTCATTTCCTCGTCGATGGCGTATTGGCGCGGCGATTCCGACCGGGCAAAGCTCCAGCGCATTTACGGAACCGCTTTCACGAAAAAGGAAGAGCTTGCAGCGCATTTAGCGCATTTGGAGGATATCAAGAAGCGCGACCACAACAGGCTGGGCCGTGAGATGGAGTTGTTTACGACGGTGGATGTCATCGGTCAGGGACTTCCGCTGCTGCTGCCGAAGGGCGCGCGCATGATCCAGAAGATGCAGCGCTGGATCGAGGATCTGGAGGACCGTGAGTGGGGCTATGTGCGCACAAAGACGCCGCTTATGGCAAAATCTGACCTGTATAAGATTTCCGGGCATTGGGATCACTATACGGACGGTATGTTTGTGCTCGGAGATGAGGAGAAGGACAAGGAGGTTCTGGCGCTTCGCCCCATGACCTGTCCCTTCCAATATTATTGTTACAAAAATACGCAGCACTCGTACCGTGATCTCCCGATTCGCTACGGAGAGACATCGACATTGTTCCGCAACGAGGATTCGGGCGAGATGCACGGTCTGACCCGCGTGCGCCAGTTTACGATTACTGAGGGGCACCTGATCGTGCGCCCCGACCAGATGGTCGCAGAGTTCAAGGACTGTATCGCTCACGCGCAGTACTGCTTAAAGGTGCTCGGCGTGGAGGAGGATGTGACGTACCATCTCTCCGCGTGGGACCCGGACAACCGGGAGAAATACATCGGCGAGCCTCAGGTCTGGGAGGAGACGCAGCAGCACATGCGCGACATGATGAATGAGCTTGACATTTCTTACACAGAGGATATCGGCGAGGCGGCTTTTTACGGCCCGAAGATTGATATCAACGCGAAAAATGTCTACGGCAAGGAAGATACGATGATCACGATCCAGTGGGACGCACTGCTTGCCGAGCAGTTTGATATGTACTATGTGGACGAAAACGGCGATAAGGTGCGCCCGTGTATCATTCATCGGACGTCCATGGGCTGTTACGAGCGCACGCTGGCCTGGCTTATAGAGAAATATGCGGGCAAATTCCCTACATGGCTGTGCCCGGAGCAGGTGCGCGTGCTTCCGATTTCCGACAAATATATCGATTATGCGCAGGAGGTAAAGGATGCGCTTATGAAAAACGGCGTGGATGCCACGGTGGACGTGCGCTCGGAAAAGATCGGCTACAAAATCCGCGAGGCGCGTATGGACCGGCTTCCCTATATGCTTGTCGTGGGCGCGCAGGAGGCGGCGGACGGCACGGTTTCCGTCAGAAGCCGCTTCGCGGGTGACGAGGGCGTGAAGCCGCTCAGTGACTTCATGAACCAGATCTGTGAGGAGATCCGAACAAAAGAGATCCGCCAGGAGATCGCGCAGGAAGATAAATAAATAAGAAAAGCGTTTGTGCCTGCATAAGTGCTTGTGCATAAAATTTTCTCTGACGAACCATACTAATACAGCAAATACAAAATTTATTTCATATTCGTTGTACGAACAAAAGCAGCACGTCGGCCTTTGAACAACCAGGCGTGTGACGGGCTGTTTTGGCTTACACGAATCTTGTATGGAAAGGAAGAGAAGAAAATGACAATATTGGATTGTAATGTTTCAAACTGCATGTACAATGCGGACAAAAAGTGTTCCAAGAACAATATTCTTGTGGAGGGCAGGGAGGCATCTATGCCCCACGAGACCTGTTGCTCCAGCTTCCGGGAGCAGAGCAGCGGCAGCGCCAGAAATGCAGTCAGCCAGCCAAAAACGACGCTGGATGTGCAATGTAAGGCGATGAACTGTACGTTTAACGGAGAAGGCATCTGTCATGCGGACCACATCGGTATTAACGGTGTGAACGCCTGCGTCGTGGCGGAGACCGAATGCGCCAGCTTCCGCTGCAAACAGCAGCATTGAGAGACACCCTGGAAATTTCCGAAACATGTTTTCACGCAGCCATAGCATGATCCTTGGGTATGCAGCGTGTGCGTGAATCGCCGGGTGTAAAAAGCAACAATTTCTCCTCTGTGCCTGTGTAAGTTTTTTACACAGGCGCGGAGGGTTTGGTAAAGGAATAGTATATGGATATGAATATTAATTTCCCGCATCTTCACATTTATCTGGAGCATGTGGGAAAATCGATCAGCATCGGCGGATTTACGATTGCATTTTACGGTCTGACCCTTGCCTTTGCGATGCTGGCAGGCCTTGTGACTGCCATGCGGGAGGCAAAGCGCAGCGGGCAGGACCCGGATACCTATTTTGACCTGGCGATTATCGCCATCATCTGCTCGCTGATCGGCGCGCGAATCTACTATGTGATTTTTGCCTGGGATCGCTATAAGGACAATCTGCTGAATATTTTTAATTTCCGGCAGGGAGGCCTTGCCATCTACGGCGGCGTGATCGCAGCGATCATCTCAACCTTTGTATTTTGTAAAAAGAAGAAGCTTTGCTTTCCCCTTGTGTGTGACACGGCGGGGTTGGGCCTGATCATGGGGCAGATCATCGGCCGCTGGGGAAACTTTTTCAATCGGGAGTGCTTCGGGGAATACACTGACGGGCTTTTCGCCATGCAGCTTCCGGTGAATGCGGTGCGCCAGAACGAGATTACGGAGCAAATTGCGGCGCATGTGGTGGAGAGTGGCGGAGTTTCATACATACAGGTACACCCTGCCTTTTTGTACGAATCGCTCTGGAATCTGGCGCTTTTGCTCTTTCTGTCCTGGTATATCCGACGCAAAAAGTTTGACGGCGAGGTATTCCTTATGTATCTTCTGGGTTATGGCGTCGGGCGTTTCTGGGTGGAGAGTCTGCGCACGGACCAGCTTCTCATGCCGGTGATAGGCGTTCCGGTTTCCATGGTGGTGGGTGCCATTATGGCTGCGGTGGCCCTTGTATGGATTGCGGCGGTCCGCATAAAGCTGGCAAAAAGTGGAGGAAACCTGCAGACAGATGAAATCCAGAAGGACGAGGGATAAAACGGCGCAAAGACGCCGATTGGAGAGAGAACGCGGAAAACTGAATAAAAGCCTGGCAAGCGGCAGGCCGCCGGAGGAGACGCTTGCGATCAGCAGGCGGCTTGACCGGCTTATCGAGCAGTATATAGAAAGTTCATAGCTTTTGCTATGGACTTTTTTTATTTGCCTGGAAAGCCGCTGTTTATGAGGGTTTTGGAGCAAAGGGACCCGAAAAAACATACGTTCCAATTGCTTTTTGGGGCGAATGGGGGTATAGTAAGGATCATAAGTGGAGGAAAGTGGTATTAAAGTGGTAGAAAGTGGTGGATAAGTTGATAACAATGTTGATAAGTTCATCCATTGTCTACAGGATGTGAAAATCATGCTTGCATGAGTGAGCACATTCTGCAGACACGGCCGGATTTACCGCCACACAGCAGCGCGGACGAGGTAGGATATGTTTACCGGTGAATACAATCACAGCATAGACGCAAAAGGCAGAGTGATCGTCCCTTCAAAGCTCCGTGAGCAGTTGGGAGAGGAATTCGTCGTGACAAAGGGTCTCGACGGGTGTCTTTTTGCATATCCGAAATCCGAGTGGGAGGGCATCGAGGAGAAGTTCCGCGGACTGCCCTCAAACGGCGAGACGCGCCGGTTTATGCGCTTTTTCTTCGCTGGAGCTGCAACCTGCGAGGTGGACAAGCAGGGAAGAATCCTTATTCCTCCGAATCTGCGGGAGCATGCAAACCTGCAGAAGGATATTGTTTCAGCGGGCGTTTTGAACCGCGTGGAGATCTGGAATCGGGATCGCTGGCTGGAGAGCAGCAATTTTGATGATATGGACGATGTGGCCGAGCACATGGCGGAGCTTGGATTCAGCTTCTAGGCGTTGGCAGGGAGTTACTTTTCACGCCCCGGAAATGCACACCGGCTGTACGTTCCGTGAGAACATGATTCAGGAATGAGGGGAGATGAAATGGAATTCAGGCATACCTCTGTTTTACTGGAGGAGACGATCAAAAACTTAAATATCCGGCCGGACGGTATTTACGTGGATGGGACCTTGGGCGGCGGCGGACATGCCTGTGAGGTGCTAAAGCGGCTCAGAGGAGGGGGGCGGCTCATCGGCATTGATCAGGATGCGGATGCTATTGCGGCGGCTTCGATGCGGCTGCGGGACTATGAAGCGCAGCTTACGGTGATCCACAGCAACTATGCGGCGATGAAACAGGAGCTTTCCGCGATAGGTGTCACGGGAGTCGACGGCATTGTGCTCGATCTCGGCGTCTCGTCGTTTCAGCTCGATACGCCGGAGCGCGGTTTTACGTACCGGGAGGAGGATGCGCCTCTTGATATGCGCATGGATCGGCGGGAGAAGCTTTGCGCGCGGGATATCGTAAACGGTTACAGTCAGGGAGAACTCTTCCGCATGATACGCGATTACGGCGAAGACCGCTTTGCGCAGAATATAGCAAAGCATATCGTAGCCGCAAGGGAGGAGTCGCCCATCGAGACTACCGGGCAGCTGAACCGTATCATCGAGGCGGCAATCCCGAAAAAGGTGGCGAAAACCGGGGGGCATCCGGCAAAGCGCACCTATCAGGCCATCCGTATCGAGTGCAATCATGAGCTTGACGTGCTGCGCGGTCACCTGGACGAGATGATCGACCTGTTACATCCCGGCGGAAGGATTTGTGTCATCACCTTCCATTCGCTGGAGGACCGCATCGTAAAGACAATCTTTAAAACAAATGAGAAGCCATGCACCTGTCCGCCTGATTTTCCCGTCTGTGTGTGCGGGAAGCAGCCGAAGGGAAGGGTGCTTACTAAAAAACCGATTTTGCCGACGAAAGGAGAGATGGAGGAAAACCCCCGGTCAAAAAGTGCAAAGCTGCGGGTGTTCGAGAAGGTGTAAACGTTCGGAGTCAGGGCAATTTACAGGATATTTGAGTCCGGCTCCGGGCAAAAATGGAAGAATGAGGGAAGTGTTATGGCAGAGGCAAACAGGAATTACAGAAGAGGGGAGAACTATGGCGGAGGGTACAAAAGAGGCGGCTACGATCGGGATTACCAGAGGATGACCTATATTGAAGGAAGCGCTGTCCGGCGCATGAATGCGATGCCGGATAACTGGGAAAAGGAACAAGAGAAGCGGCGTGAGCAGGAGGAGCGCGAGAGGAGGGAGCGCAGAGAGCAGCGAAGACGGCGCTCGATTGCGCGGCGCAATCAGGACAAAGCGCTGCTCATGACCCGCGGTTATGTGCTTTTCTTGACTTTTGCGGCAGTTGTGACTTGCACGACAGCAGGGCTGTACATTAAACTACAGTCAGATATTACAATACGCATGGAGAATATTGCGGCGCTTGAATCGAGTGTCAGCAATCTTCAGGCAGACAACGATGCCACGTACAAGCGTCTGGTCACGTCCGTGCGCATGGAGGATGTCAGGGAGCGGGCCATGGACGAGCTTGGCATGTCTTATCCCGACGAGGATCAGATCGTCTATTACGAGCCGGACTGTGCGGATTTCATGTCGCAGTACGGCGAGATACCGGAATAAGGCAAGATATACTCATGAGCGGTGTTTACATGTGGACCGGGCTGCAGGCGTTCATGAGCCGGCGTTACCAGAGGGATTTTTTGCCCGGCAGTATTTTATAAGGGATCAGGAAAAATATTTTGGCAAATCAGCAGCAGAGAACAAGAAACAAAAAAAAGAGGCCGGCGAGGCCGAAAAAATTTGCACTCTACATGAAAAAAAAGATGATCTTCTTTTTTCTTGGCATCGGGCTTTGCCTGACCGGGCTGGTGGTGCGGATCATATATGTCCAGCAAGTAAAGGGTGCGGATTATGAGAAAATTGTGTTGTCGCAGCAGGCTTATGACAGCGAGACGATACCTTACCGAAGAGGAGATATTCTGGATGCAAAGGGGACGATTCTTGCCACCAGTACGGATGTGTACAATCTGATACTGGATTGCAAGGTGATCACCAGTGAGGTAGGTAAAAAGCAGCCATATCTGGAGCCCACGCTTGCGGCACTTTTTTCATGCTATCCGCAGCTTAAGGAGAGCGAGGTGCGGGAGCTGATCCGGGAGTCGCCAAAGAGCCAGTACAACATATTGATCAAACAGATGAGCTATGAGGAAATGAGTGTCTTTAAAGAGTACGCGGCGGATACAAAGAACCATCCGAACATCCGCGGCATCTGGTTTGAGAAGCACTATATCCGTACTTATCCGTACGGGTCGCTGGCGAGTCCGGTCATCGGCTTTACGCGCTCGGATAATGTGGGCATGCTCGGACTGGAGAGTTACTATAATGACGTGCTCAGCGGAACGAACGGCAGGCGCTACGGGTATCTTAATTCCGACAACGATCTGGAAAAGACCATCCGGGAGGCGATGGACGGGGATACGATTGTGACGACGATCGATGCCAATCTTCAGAGCATCGTGGAGGGTAAAATTAAAGAATTTTGCAAGACTTTCAAGGACAATTACCGGGACGGGGCAGCGGCAGCGAACATTGGACTTGTGATCATGAATCCGAAAACCGGCGAGGTGTTGGCAATGGCGCAGTATCCCACCTTTGATTTACAGGATCCGCGGAATCTGAAAGGAGTATATACAAAAAAAGAGATCAAGGCGATGGATGACGATGAGAAAGCGGACGCCTTAAACCGTCTCTGGACAAATTACTGTGTTTCCTCCACCTATGAGCCGGGCTCTACCGCCAAGCCCTTTACGGTGGCATGCGGCCTGGAGACCGGAACGTTAAAGGGAAATGAAAGCTTTGAGTGCGACGGCTATGAGGAGTTTGTCGGTTCTGGAAAAGTCCGGTGTGTCAAGCGCGGCGGGCATGGAACGGAGACACTGCGGACTTCACTCATGGATTCCTGCAATGATGCATTGATGCAGATGTCCTATCGCATCGGCGTGGAAAATTTTTGTGATTATCAGCGCATTTTTGGTTTCGGGCTGCGGACAAATATCGATTTGCCGGGGGAGGCCAGAACCGATTCCCTTATTTACCATGCCCAGGACATGAAAAAGATTGATTTGGCGACCAACTCTTTCGGGCAGAACTTTAACGTGACCATGATCCAGCTCGCCAGCGCCTTTTCCTCTCTCATAAACGGCGGGGAGTATTATCAGCCGCATCTTCTGGCAAAGGTACAGGACGCGAACGGGGCTGTGATCCGGAAAGTGGAGCCGACACTCATTAAACAGACCGTATCGAAGGAGACAAGCGAGCAGATCAAAGGCTACCTTTATGACACCGTGTCTGAGGGAACCGGCCGCTACGCGAAGGTTGCAGGTTATTCCATGGGCGGTAAGACCGGTACGGCACAGAAGTCGGTTGGGGGGAAAAAACATGAGAGCAATTATCTGGTGAGTTTTATCGGATATCTGCCTGCGGATGACCCGGAGCTTGTGATCTATGCGGTTGTGGATGAGCCAAATGCAAAGGATCAGGCCCACAGCACCTATGCGCAGAACCTTGTGCGGGAAATTTTGGAGGAGGCGCTGCCGTATCTGAATATCTATCCGGACGAGACAGTGGCAGAGGATGCGCTGACCCCGGAGCAGACAACCTTCTTTACCGGTCTTGACGGAAAAGAATTGCCTGTGACGACACAACCGGAGGGCGGCGGGCCCGCGGGGGATGAACCGGAAGGTGACGAGCCGCAGGGCGGAGAGCCGGAAGGCGACGCACCCGAGGGAGATGAACCGGAAGGCGGCGAGCCGGAGGGTGACGAGCCGCAGGGAGATGAACCGGAAGGCGGCGAGCCGGAGGGTGACGAGCCGCAGGAGGGATGAGCCGGAAGGCGATGCGCCCGAGGAGGATACACCCTGAGATCGGGTAACGGTTCGGCCGACGGATTTGTTACCAGGGATGTACGGCGGATACAGCGGGATATTGCATAACCTCCCGTGAGCAGTAATAGGTTATAGTAACTGCTATTGGGAGGTTGTAATTGTTCCGGGTGGGACGGTTACAAAAAATTTTTGATCATGGAACGGGAGGAATGGACAAAGGTTCACAATCGGAAAAAAATTGTTTTCATCTTTTTTGCGGTGACATGTTTGATGGTATGTCTCGTGGTGAGGCTGGTGTATCTCATGGTATGGGGTTCTGTCTACTATGGGGGAAAGGCGCAGGATATCCATGAGCGGGAGCGCTCGATTAAAGCGGCGCGGGGAAATATTTATGACCGCAACGGCGTATTGCTGGCATCCAACCGCACGGTCTGTACGATTTCGGTCATACACAATCAGATTGAGGACCCGGAAGGCGTGATACGTGCGCTCACCGATGCGCTGGATATGGACGAGGAGGCGGTGCGTGCAAGGGTGGAGAAGGTCAGCTCCATCGAGCGCATCAAGTCCAACGTGGACATTGAGATCGGCGACAGGATTCGTGATATGGGCCTGGCAGGGGTGAAGGTGGACGAGGACTACAAGCGATATTATCCTTATGGCTCCCTCG
Source organism: uncultured Lachnospiraceae bacterium (assembly GCA_949132985.1). GTDB lineage: Bacteria > Bacillota > Clostridia > Lachnospirales > Lachnospiraceae > W0P33-017. Next base: position 2,714 of record CASCGD010000082.1, on the reverse strand, counting down.
CCTCAAAGGTGCTGGGATTTACCGGAGGCGACAATCAGGGAATTGTGGGACTGGAGGTCAAGTACGACGAGCTTTTGCAGGGAGAGCCAGGAAAGATACTGACTCTTGCGGATGCCAAAGGCATTGAGATCGAGGGCGTGGGTGAGACGAGACTGGAGCCGGTAAACGGCAATGATCTGTATCTGACGCTGGATTATAACATCCAGAAATACGCCATGCAGGCGGCCGAGAAGGTCATGGAGCAAAAGCAGGCAGACAGCGTGGAGATTATGGTGTTAAACCCGTCGAACGGCGAGGTCTATGCGATGGTTAACGTTCCGGAGTTTGACTTAAACCATCCCTTTGAGCTGACGGAGGATTACAGGGCGGGGGAAGGCGTGAGCAAAAACGATGCGCTGAACATGATGTGGCGCAACAAATGTCTGAATGACACTTATGAGCCGGGTTCTACGTTTAAGATCGTCACAGCAGCGGCAGCCCTTGAGGAGGGGGTTGTATCCGTGAAGGATACGTTCCACTGCCCCGGATTTATCAAGGTAGAAGACCGGCCCATCCGCTGTCATAAAACAACAGGACACGGAAGCGAGACCTTTGTGCAGGGCCTGCAAAATTCCTGCAACCCGGTGTTCATCACTGTAGGGCAGCGGCTTGGCGTGGAAAATTATTACAAATATTTTCAGCAGTTCGGGCTATCGAAGCTGACAAACATCGATCTGCCCGGCGAGGCGGGGACGATCATGCACGCAAAGGAAAATATCGGCCCCGTGGAGTTGGCGACGATTTCCTTCGGACAGAGCTTCCAGATCACGCCCATCCAGCTGGCCACCACCGCAAGCTCCATTGTAAACGGCGGACTCCGCATCACGCCGCACCTGGCATTGGAGGCAAAAAATGCAGAGGGAGATCTCGTAAAGGATTACCGGAAGGATTATGCCACAGACGAGTCCGACCGCATTTTATCGGCGGACACATCAAAGCTTCTGGCGGGTCTTCTAGAGACGGTAGTCTCCGAGGGCGGCGGAAAAAAAGCCAGCATTGAGGGTTATTCCATCGGCGGAAAAACGGCGACGTCTCAGACATTGCCGCGCAGTGCCCACAAGTATATTTCTTCATTTTTAGGATTTTCCCCCGCCGACGATCCGCAGGTGCTCGTGTTCGTCGTCATTCACAACCCGCAGGGCATCTACTACGGCGGAACCATCGCGGCTCCGGTCGCGAAGGATATCTTCTCAGACATCCTGCCTTACCTTGACATTCCAAGAAGCGCATCAGTCAAAACCGGGGAAGAGCAATAGCCGGTTGTCAGGAAAATGCGCAGTTGACAGGACAAAAACCATGCAGTAACGGAGTTATCAGTCGGCAAAAGCGACAAACAGCCGTCCGCGGAGTACTCTTGCTGACAAAGACTCTTGAAAAAGCACCGGCACTTAGCGAGGTATTTTCGAGCTTAGTGTCCGCTGTGCTTTTTCGAAGCGAAAGCGTGTCTTTGCAGCAAGGGTACTCCGCGAACGGCGTGGCCAGCCATAACCCTGGCAAAATAGTTTATGCCGCGTTTTCAAATCATCTCTTGCGTCAGGGTTGAAAATAACGTATACTGGATAAGTTAAGACGTAAATACGGCTGTTTTCAGACCAAAGAAAGAGGGAGAGTTATGATTCATACATGCATTCTTGCAGTGCTGGTTGCCTTTGCCATCAGCGCAGTATCAGGGCCGGTGCTCATTCCGTTCCTGCGCAGACTGAAAATCGGAAACACGGAGCGCAAGGAGCTGGAGTCCCACCAGGTGAAAAACGGAACGCCCACGATGGGGGGGCTTATGATACTTATTGCGATTACGGTCACGAGCCTGTTTTTTATGAAAAAATATCCGCAGGTCATGCCGATTTTGTTCGTGACGCTTGGCTTTGGCATTATCGGGTTTCTGGATGATTATCTCAAGGTTGTCTTGAAGCGCTCCGACGGGCTGCTTGCGTGGCAGAAGATGCTCTGTGAGATTGCCGTGACCGGTGTGTTTGCGGCGTATATGATGTGGGCGAAGGTTCCGATGTCCATGCTCATTCCTTTCAGCGGCGGCATGTTTTTAAATATTGGGGTGTTAGCCTGGCCGGTTATGTTTCTGGCAGTGATCGGAACCGTGAACGGTGTCAATTTCACCGACGGACTGGACGGCCTGGCAAGCAGCGTAACTGTTTTGGTGGCGACCTTTTTCGCGGTAGTAGCCATCGGAACCGAAAGCGGGGTGGCACCGATCACCTGTGCGGTTGTCGGGGCGCTTCTCGGGTTTTTGCTCTTCAATGTTTATCCTGCGCGGGTGTTTATGGGGGATACCGGCTCTCTTGCTCTGGGAGGATTTGTGGCGGCCACCGCATACATGATGCAGATGCCGATCTTTATTCTGATTGTCGGGCTGGTTTACTGGATAGAGATCTTATCCGTCATGCTTCAGGTAGGATATTTTAAGCTGACCCATGGGAAGCGGATTTTCCGCATGGCACCGATTCATCATCATTTTGAGCTGGGCGGCTGGGCCGAGACGCGGGTGGTGGCGGTTTTTTCGATTGTGACGACGCTGCTTTGTCTTTTGGCGTATGTGGCTCTGTAGTAGGGGCACGCCGCCAGCGGACAGCTGTCTCCAACAAAGACACGCTTTCGCTCGGATAAAAACGCAGCGGATGCTAGGCTCGAAAGTACCTCGCCAAGCACCGGCGTTTTTA
>CASCGD010000081.1 GCA_949132985.1 uncultured Lachnospiraceae bacterium | reverse complement strand
TATCGTTCGTGTCCACCATTCTTTTATACGATATCTTGTATATGCTTTGCTTAGTGCGACAGCCCCTGAATGTAGTGTCGCCATAGCTTTTTGACTGCCACAAACAACGGCGGCGGCAGCACCCTTATCATTTCAACAGGTTCTACAGCTTCCAAATCTCTTTATTATACTGCTCAATCGTGCGGTCTGAGGAGAAGAAGCCCGCCTGACTAATGTTTTTGAGCATCATACGCGCCCAGCTCTTTCGGTCCTCGTAGGCCGCCAGCGCTTTGTCCTTCGTCTCCACATAATCCTGATAGTCGGGGAAGGTCATAAACCAGTCTTTATTCAAGAGTTCCTTGTAAAGGCGCTCAAGATTTTCCTTCTGTCCGACTGCGCGCATCTTATCACTGACGATAAAATCTACGCACTGCTTGAGGTCCTTATCCTTCTCATAGTAATCCTTCGACACATAGTCTGCACGCTTATAGCGCTCGATAACCGTCTCGCTGGACTCACCGAAGATAAAGATGTTATCCTCGCCCACCAGCTCTGCAATCTCCACGTTTGCGCCGTCCATCGTCCCGATGGTCACCGCACCGTTTAACATGAACTTCATGTTGCCCGTTCCGCTGGCCTCCTTGGATGCAAGGGAGATCTGCTCGTCGATGTCGCAGGCGGGAATCAGCTTTTCCGCCAGCGTCACGTTATAGTTCTCAACCATGACAACCTTCAGGTAAGGGTTCACCTCAGGGTCTTTTGCAATCAACTCCTGCATGCACAGGATCAGGTGAATGATATCCTTCGCGATCACGTAAGCGGGCGCGGCCTTCGCACCGAAAATTACTGTAATCGGACGCTTCGGAAGCTTGCCGGATTTAATCTCAAAATATTTGTGAATCACATAGAGCGCGTTCAGCTGCTGGCGCTTGTACTCGTGCAGGCGCTTGATCTGTACGTCGAAGATTGCGTTCGTGTCCAGATCGATGTTCTGCGTGTGCTTCATGTAATCCTTTAAGATCAACTTGCGGGCCTCTTTTACCGCGAGCAGCCTGCCCAGCACCGCATCGTCGTCCAGATACTTCTCCAGCTTTGTCAGCTCCATCGCGTCCTTTTTAAAGCCAGGCCCGATGAGCTCCTCGATAAGCTTTGCCAGCTCGGGGTTGCTGTAGAGCAGCCAGCGGCGGAAGGTGATGCCGTTGGTCTTGTTGTTGAACTTTTCCGGATACAATTTATAAAACTTGTGCAGCTCCGTATCCTTTAAAATATCGGTGTGCAGCGCGGCAACGCCATTGACGCTGAGGCCGTAGTGGATATCGATATGCGCCATGCATACGCAGTCGTCCTTGTTGATGATCGCCACATCAGGGTCGTTGCATTTTTTGTTTACGCGCGCATCCAGCTCGCGGATAATCGGCATGAGCTGGGGAACCGCCTTTTTCATAAAGGAGATCGGCCATTTTTCCAGCGCCTCCGCCAGTATGGTGTGGTTCGTGTACGCGCATGTCTTTGACACGGCCTCAATCGCCTCGTCCATCGTCATGCCACGCTCCTGCAAGAGGCGTATCAGCTCGGGTATAACCATGGTCGGATGCGTGTCGTTGATCTGGATCACCGCGTAGTCGTACAGATCGTAGAGTTTGCAGCCCTTCTCCTCGGCCTCGTCCAAAATCAGCCGCGCTGCGTTGCTCACCATGAAATACTGCTGGTAAACGCGCAGCAGACGCCCCGCATCGTCGCTGTCGTCGGGATAGAGGAACAGCGTTAGATTCTTTGCGATATTGTTTTTGTCAAAGCCGATATTGTCCGCTCCCACGATCGACTCGTCAACCGTCTCCACGTCGAACAGATGCAGCTTTGTCGTGCGGTTCTCATAGCCCACCACGTCGATATCGTACATGCGGGATTTTAAGTTAAAACCGCCGAACTCAATTTCGTAGGTTTTCTCCGTCGGGCGCAGCCAGCTGTTCTGACTCATCCAGGGGTTGGGCATCTCGCTCTGTAAATTGTTGTGGAACACCTGCTTAAACAAGCCGTAATGATAGTTTAATCCCACGCCGTCACCGTTTAAGCCAAGCGTTGCGATGGAGTCGAGGAAGCACGCCGCCAGACGTCCCAGGCCGCCGTTTCCAAGGGACGGCTCCGGCTCTATCTCCTCAATTTCTGCCAGAGACTTTCCGCATTTTTCCAGCTCCGTCTTTACCTCATCGTAGAGTCCCAGATTGATCAGATTATTGGACAATAATTTTCCGATCAAAAACTCTGCGGAAATATAGTAGAGCTTCTTTTTTCCCTTGCTGCTCTCCTTCGCCTTCGCCGCCTCCTTCACATACTCCAGCAGCGCAACATAAATTTCCTCGTTCGTGCACTGCTCCATAAAGCGCCCGAATCTCTTTTTTACATACTCATTGACTGTCATCCTTTTACTCCTTTTTATTCATGATTTCCTGAGTTTCCCTTTTATCAGCCCCGCTTTCTTCTTTTTTGCAGCGCAGGCCGTACTGCTGTAACTGCTCAGATTTCTTTGCCGTTACAAGCTGCTGTTATTTATTATAGATATCTTTTTCTGGAAAATTCTTGCAATATTGTAGCGAAATATAGTACAATCCTATCATTATCAGAGAAAGGGACGCAAAAACATGAACATTCCCGAGTACGAATCCTATCATGAAAAAAAGAAGCACTTTGACGCCGCTTTCCCATATAATACCTATTTATGTTCGATTCCGCTGGATTTTATGCAGGTTCCGCTGCACTGGCACAACGAAGCTGAATTTATATATGTCAAAAAGGGGCATGGCATTATTTCCGTGGACTTTATTCCCTACGAGGTAAGTGCTCCGGATATCGCACTGATCCTGCCGGGACAGCTCCATGAAATCAGCAGCTCTAACGGCTCGCCGATGGAGTATGAAAATATCATTTTTCACCCCAGACTTCTGGAGGGCACAGGCACGGACGAGAGCTTCCACCGGTTTTTACAGCCGCTTTTTTCCATGCAGCTTGCGTGTCCCACGATTTTCCGACCGCAAAATGCAGCGGTCCCCTGTCTGCCGGGTGACATAAAAAACGGCAGCCTCCACACCGCCGTGCGCGCCTGCCTCGACGAAAACGATCAAATCTGCATGACCTTTCCGCCAGGTTATCCGCTGGCGATCAAGGGCAATCTCTTTTCGCTCTTTTTTGCAGTCTATGCCGCAGGAGGCGGCAAAATGCGCCCCGCCTCTCCCGGAAAAAATATGGAAAAATTGAAATCCGTTGTCAAGTATGTGGAAATAAACTATGCCGCTCCCACATCCATCGATCAGATGGCAGATCTCGCTGGCTTTTCCAAATCCCATTTTATGAAATATTTTAAACAGGCAATGGGCGTGCCCTTCACCGCTTACTTAAATTCCTATCGGCTTACCATGGCGGCGCGCCTGCTCTTACAGTCCGACGATACCGTCCTCCTAATCGCCTCGAAGGTCGGCTTCGACAATCTATCCTATTTTAACCGCGCCTTTAAAAAGCAGTTCGGCATGACGCCGAGTGCGTATCGCGGTCAGAGATGAGTGATGATTGTCATAGTTTATATCCTGCATAAAAAAATCCGAACGCTCCTGTAAATCTTCCATGAGCATTCAGGCGCTCTACAGAATAATTTGTTCTTGCAGCGCATCCTTAAATTCCGAATACCCGTCAAAATTATTTTTGCTGCAAGGGCGCAGGATCATCTCTCAGCCACTCATTGCAGACCGTAATGTCTGTGCTGTCTGGTTTCCCATGCTCTCCAATCCCGATCGACGGCTTCGTCTTCCCGTGATAATCGCTCCCACAGGTGACAAACAAGTTGTGCTCCCGCGCGATCCGGCAGAAATCATCTGCCTGCCCCGGGCTATGGTAGCTGCTGAACGCTTCAATCCCGTCAATCCCAAGATTTAGAATACCGTCAAAGAGGTCTTCTTTCCCCTTGAGGTTTACGCCCGGATGCGCGATTACGGCAATGCCCCGGTTGCGGTGAATGACATCAATGATTTCCTCCATCGGCGGATAACTGATCTCTACATGGCAGGGCTTTCCCTGAGCATAAAAATCCCAGTAAAAATTTACATAAGGATTATCACTCCTCTTCCCGCCGGGACGGTACGGTTTTAAGAACGGGTGATTTTCATATTCCGGCATGGCAAGCAATGCCTCGGCAAACATTTCCCCCGGCCAGCTTCCCTGCCAGTAATTATTTTCTGACAAGGCCCGCATATCCTTTTCCGTGATATGACAAAAGCCAAATTCCCGGGTTTTTCTGAGTCTCTCGAGGGAAGCCTGAAAACTCTGATCGGCCACGTTCTTTTCGATGGCCTCAAAGTCGCTGCTTTGGTAGTCGATACCATACCCCAGTACATGGAAATCCATGTTGCTGTAAGTGCAGTCAATCTCAATACCCGGCACATAAGCGATGCCCCATTCCTTTGCCGCCCGCTCTGCCTCCCCGTTCGCCTTCGCACAATTATGGTCTGTGACCGACATCATGCAAACTCCTTTCTCCGCGCACTGTTCTGCCAGCTCTGACGGCGTGAACTCCCCGTCCTCACTGTATCTGCTGTGCATATGTAAATCAATCATGAAAAAGCCTCCTTCTAAAAGCCGCTACTCACGAGCATACTTCATTGCCAAATGCTTCACTATGCTTCTGATAGCATTTTCTCGCGCATGGCAGCCAGAATCGCCAGCATCTCCGGCAAATAAACCCATCGTCCTCCTATATTTTTTATCAAAGAATACCGTCAAATACCTTTCTCCTGAAAAAAGGAAACTGCATCGTTGTCAATGCAAATATTCTTCATTCCGGCGAAGCCGCCACAGAATGCAGCCTGCGCTGTTTAAAAAACAATCCAGCTCCCCTATCCAGTATGTGCTAACATACAGGATGATGCAGGGAGCAAAGCTGCTTCTGAAAAACCCGGCAGACAGCATATCAGAAATATCGGCCTCATGCGGCTTTGAAAGCCCGGGTAATTTTTCGTGAACCTTTAAACGCTTTTCAACCGTAAGCTGCGGGAATACAGAAATCGAAACAAATGAGACAGCCTTATTTGACGAACAGAAACTATCCCCCAAAGCATCACGCGGATGACGGCACCGCTTATTTGTTCTGCATATTTCTCACTCTGTAATGTGCCCGCCTGATGTTCCGCCACATCGCCGCCAAAAAAAATCACTATCAGCGACATGAAAGCCCGTGCCGCTCCTGATACGAATATATGCATCCGCAATAGTCCTGCCGATACATGCCATACTCCTTTGAAAGCTCTGTGGAGCGCTTATAGCCGTTTTTCTTCTTAAAATCCGAAAAGAGGTAATGTACACCAAATTCCTCTCCGATTTGCCCGCCGATCTCGTTCAGCCTCCCGGCGTTTTTGAGCGGGCTGATGGAAAGCGTCGTCGTAAAATAGTCAAAGTGCCCGCGCCTTGCCAACGCTCCCGCCTCCCGAAGCCGAAGCTCATAGCACAGTAAACAGCGCGCGCCGCCCTCCTTCTCCTGCTCCATCCCTTTTGCCATTCTGTAAAAGCGCTCTGTATCGTATTCACCCTCCACGAAGGAAATCGGATAACGTGCCGGGAAACGCCAGATAAATTCCTGCTGTTCCCGCACCCGCATCGCATACTCCTCCCGCGGATAAATGTTCGGATTATAGTAGAAAACCGTGATGGAAAAGTAATCGGACAGATACTCCAGCACGTAGCTGCTGCAGGGCGCACAGCAGCTGTGCAAAAGCAGTGTCGGCACCTTATCCCCGCGCGCTATCTCCGAAAGCTCTTTCTCAAGCATCCGCTGAAAATTTGGCTGGTTCATGTACGTCTCTCCCTTCTTAATCCGAGTGAAAAGGTATTACTCCCACTAACCTCCTGCTTCGCTTTCGCTCGCACTCGCTAAGTGTCCGTATTATACCATACAGGAAATCTTTATACAATAAAACAGGCGGCTGTTTGGCTGTATGGAAAAAGATTTTATGGGACAGCTTTTTCAAATATCCCGCAAAAGGCACGGAAGGCGATGTTTTTCATAAACTATTCATATATGTTTCAACAATAGAAAATGGAGTTTGAATAAGACTATGAAAAACATTTTAGAATTTCGGCATGTGGACTACTCCTATCACTCCATGAGCGGAGAAGTCCTGGCCCTCTCGAATATCAATTTCACGGTTGGTGAAAAGGAGTTTCTTGTCATCGTAGGTCCAAGCGGATGCGGAAAATCCACTCTGCTTGACCTGATCTTCGGACTGATCAAACCGGAAAGCGGCGAGATTTATGGTGAGCAAAGCTCCATCGGATACATGTTGCAAAAAGACCACCTCTTCGGCTGGCGTTCTATTGAGAAAAACATTTTGCTCGGTCTTGAAATCCAGCATAAGCTGACACCGGAAACAAAAAGCTATGCCACAGCGCTTCTGAAAAAATACGGGCTTTACGACTTTCGGAACAAACGCCCCAGCGAACTCTCCGGCGGCATGCGTCAGCGCGCGGCACTCATCCGCACACTGGTGACCTGCCCGAATCTTCTGCTGCTCGACGAACCCTTCTCAGCACTGGACTATCAAACACGGCTCAACGTTGCAGAGGATATCGGAAGCATCATCCGTCAGGAGGAAAAATCCGCAATCCTCGTCACTCACGATCTCTCGGAAGCTATCAGCATGGGGGACCGCATCGTGATCCTCTCTCCGAGGCCTGCTACCGTGGTGCACATGATCGACTTGCACTTTGACTCTGCCCTGACCTCTATCGAGCGTCGGGAAACAGACGAATTTAAGCACTATTTCAGCGAATTATGGAAGGAGATGAATCAGCTTGTACAGCCATAACCTCAGTGCGCAGGATCTATATATGCGCAGACAAAAACACACCAAAATTCTGGTGCGCGTCATGCAGTATGTCATCCTTATTTTATTTTTAGCCCTCTGGGAGCTTTCTGCCAGGCTCGGCTGGATCGACTCTTTTATTTTTAGCAGCCCCTCAAAGCTTGTTACCTGCTGCAAGACACTCCTGGCAAACGGCGATCTCCCGGGACATATCGGCATCACGCTTCTCGAAACAGTCGCCAGCTTTGCGCTTGTCATTGGCTTCACACTGCTTGTCACGGTGCTCCTGTGGCTGAACAAACCACTGTCCAAAATATTGGAGCCGTATCTGGTGGTCTTAAACAGCCTGCCGAAATCTGCATTGGCGCCGCTGCTCATCGTGTGGCTGGGCGCCAATTACAAAACCATCATATTGACCGGCGTGTCTGTGGCGGTCTTCGGCTCCATCTTAAACCTCTACACCGGGTTCATGGAGACCTCACCGGATAAAATCAAGCTCATCCGCGCACTTCACGGCAGCACCGCCCACGTACTCTTCAAGGTCGTGCTGCCCGCCAACATCCCGAATCTCTTTTCCATCATGAAAGTCAACATCGGACTTTGCCTGGTGGGTGTGATCATCGGAGAATTTATCGGCTCCAAATGCGGACTTGGGTATATGATTATTTATGGGAGTCAGGTGTTTAAGCTCGACTGGGTTATCCTTTCTATTTTAATCCTCTGCATCATCGCCATGCTGCTCTATTTTCTGCTGGGTCGGCTGGAAAAAAGGTTCGTGCGGGAGTAATCACATAGCAAAATCCCTGACGGCCGCCAAAAGCTGTCAGGGATCCTATTCATACGAAACAATATGCAGAGCATACTTCGAATAGTCTCTCACGTATGCTCCGGTGCAAAACCATTTCTCACCGCGCTCTCTTCCACAAGACGAATCGTCTCCTCAGAGGGATTTGAGATCACTGCAGATGCCACCACCTCGCACAAAGGTGCTTCGCTCACCCGCGCTACCGCCGAGGTGACCGCCGCCACATCACCGCTCATGAAAACCGTGGCATGTCCGCCACACCTGGTATCCCAGGTTCGAAACTCCACTTCCGCCGTCTTTAACATCTGGTCTGCTACCAGAACCGCATTTGCGCTCCCAAGCACCTCCACTAATCCAAATGCCCCATATGTCATAGCTCTATCCTCACTTTCCGCTGTATCCGCCGCAGTGGGCCTGATTCGTATACCACAGCAAAATCCGGCTTTCCTGTTTGCAGCCGTTATTTATAAATCGTCATGGACATGGCAATTTCCGTATCCTCTGCCGGAGAGGCGATCACATGATGCGCCGTTACCGTACCGTATTTCTCACCTGCCGCGATGGCTGCTTCCATCGCCGCGCGGATATCAGAAATACGCCCCCTCATCTTCACGCATGCCCCGCTTTTCAAACGGTTCCGTTCTACGCTCTGAATACGGACATCTGCCGCCTTCGCAGCCGCGTCGAGCGCCACATAAGCCGCACACAGGCTGTCCATCTCAAAGATACCGATTCCCATCCCACTATAATTTTCTGCCATCATTTCCTCCCGCTAAAGCCTGCAAAGCACGCCAGTTTTGCGCCGCCCTACTTTTTCTCCTGTATACCTGCACGCTGAAATATTTCCAACGCTAAAACTGCAGCCACATAAACGACCATCAGTGCAACCATAAGCAGCACCCGGTCCAAACAAAATCCTGCAATCAGATCCACTGCCGCCACACAAATATGAAGCCAGACCGGATTATGGTCCAGCAACACACTGATCACCACCTGAATCACAAGCAGAGCGCATACAACCGTCGCATCAATCCTGCAGACCCTGATTCCGGCAAATACATATGCGGCCGCTATCGCCGCAAAAAGTATCACTGCCGCTGCACGTCTCTGCGACCCGCTCCAGCCTGCAAGTGCATTGATACTGGCCTGCTCCGCTTTTTTTCGCTCAGAACGTGTCTTTTCCGATGAGACGACAAACTCCTGAATCTCCTGAATCTCTGGCTCAGCAATGTTCTTTTCCTGTTTTACTTCCGGGTTTTCTGCCTCTTTCTTATGATTACCTGCACCCATAACGCCTGTCCTTTCATTACCTTTAGGGTTGATTATAACAATTTTTTCAAATAAACACAACATTTTCGTAAAAATCTGTTGCAAAATTTCGAAAGAACCGTTATAATGCTAAAAGTGAGGTGCAAAACTGTACCACATAAGCTGGAATGGCGCAGTTGGTAGCGCAACTGATTCGTAATCAGTAGGTCGTCGGTTCAAGTCCGATTTCCAGCTTTTTAAATTTAGTAACAGTTCAGCCATCGCGTTTGAATGTGCGGGCTGATCGGTTACTTTTTTTATTCACCAGATTTTTTCCTGAGGAGAGATACGAGCCATGATGAATGAAAAGCAACTTGCAAATATGTTAGATGATATGATGAAGGACACAAAGCGCGGAAACTTAAACTGGAAAATGCAGATTGAGGCAACCGACGATCTCGATGACGACTTAAAGGAAAGATTCGAAAAAGACGGCATTGAATGGGTTGTTGACGAATGTTTTGTAGAGTATACATGCACATGGCGCGGAAATGACTTCTGTATGATCTCCTATGAGCATGTACTTTCCTTTGAAGATCAGACCCGTATGACCTGCCTCATCTTCCTTCCTCCCATGGGAATGCGCTACTTTGATGTCACAGAACTGGCGCCTTATGCAGTCAATGCAGACGCCTATTTGAGCAGCAAAGTACATATACTCTGGGAAACGCTCATGGAACTTTTCCGCACGGATCCCACGCGCTGCCGGCTCACTGTCATTGATCCGATGAAAAATTAGCCTCTGCGACATTCGTTAATTTAGACAAATATATCTGTCGTTTTTTAGCTATTTTGTTCATGTTTCTTATTTGAAATTCCATATATTTGCCAATTGTATTGGCGCATGTTTTATGATACAGTTAATCCACGCAAACATACTTTCGGTTTGCGTGGATTTTTCTTTTCACACTTACCTACTTACGGGCAAAAAATTTTTCCATATAACGCCGACTTTCAAGCATTGCCGCATCCGGCTGTATTTCAGATTTCAGCAATCGTAAGTATAACAATCTGTTTCACGCAAAATGATTTCCGCACCTTCCGCCCGGCATACTGCCAAGGAGGTATTTCATGAACTACAACGAATTTCTACAAACGCTGCAGACTCAGCTTCTTTTGCTCTTTCCGGAGGGGAGCAACATTTCAATCCGGACACTTCCCAAAAACAATGGTATCTCGAGAGAAGCGCTGATCATCCGGGAACCACACACGAACCTCGCACCTGTCATTTATCCGGAGGATTATTACAGCCTCTATGTTGAGGGTACATCCATAGATGAACTATGCACCATTATCTGCGACGTATGTATGGAATCGCGACTCAATCATCCCATCGATGCCAGCTGTTTCACAGACTTCGACAAAGCAAAAGAACGGTTGATTTTCCAGATCGTCAACTACGAAAAAAATACGCTGCGTCTTCCGGACATCCCTCACATCCGTTATCTGGATCTCGCCGTCATCTTCTGCTGCCTCATCCCGATGAAAAACGGGATGGACACCACAACAATCGTCCACTGGGAGCATTTGCAGCTCTGGGACACAGATTTTGAGACAATAAAAAAACAGGCATTTTGCAATACGCCTCGCCTGCTTCCTCCATATATTCAGCCTATCGCCGATGCGATTCATGATCTTATCACACGAAACCCGTCACTGAACCGACTGCTTCCTGACTCCTTCGGTCAGATGACCTCCAGGCTATACGTGCTGACGAATGAAACCCAGGTCTGCGGTGCCGCCTGCATGCTCTATCCCTCTCTCTTACAGGAGTTTTCGGAGAGCCTCGGCACAGATCTCTATATTCTGCCCAGCAGCATTCATGAAGTTTTACTTCTCCCCACAAATGCACGGGACTCCGATGAGCGTCTCTCGGCACTCGTACGTGCCGTCAACAGTGAACAGATTCCTCCGGGACAACTGCTCTCCGACTCCATATACTATTATTCAAGAGAAAAAGCTGCCCTCACCTTATAGCAGGCGCTCATAAACCTTTTCATACTCTCTGGCTGATTTTTTCCACGAAAAATCAAGGCGCATATCCCGTTTTGCCATCTCATTCCACGATTTTCTGTCATCATAGTAAATGTGCATCGCGTAATAAATGGTCTGCAGCATCTCCCGGGCATTGAAATTCGCGAAGGAAAATCCTGTTCCCGTGTGATCGTACTCATTGTACGGCAGCACGGTATCCTTGAGTCCCCCCGTCTCGCGGACAATGGGCAGTGTCCCATAGCAAAAACTCATAAGCTGGCTCAGCCCGCACGGCTCAAAGAGCGACGGCATTAGAAACGCATCTGCCGACGCATAGATCCGATGTGCCATCTGCTCGGAATAATAGATATTTGCGGAGAGCTTGTCCGGGTATTTGTCCGCAAAGCCGCGTAGCATACTGACATAGCGCTCCTCGCCTGTTCCAAGCACAACAAGCTGTACCCGCGCATGCCCAAGCAATTCATCAAGTGCGCAGGCGATCAGATCAAAGCCCTTCTGGTCGGTGATGCGCGTGACCATTCCGATCAGAATTGTACCCGTATCCTCGGTGAGGCCCAACTCACGCTGCAGTGCGGCCTTGTTTTTTGCCTTTCCTTCTTCCATGTCGGAAATTCCAAAATTGCACGCGATGTACATATCATGATTCGGGTCATATTCCGCACTGTCCACACCATTGATGATACCGTAAAGGTTGTTCTTTCGCGCGTAGAGCAAGCCGTCGAGACTCTCACCGCCCTCCTGTGTCATAATCTCCAGTGCATAGGTGGGACTGACCGTCGTCAGTGCATCCGCATAGGCAATGCCGCCCTTTAAAAAGTTTGCTTCACCGTAGGACTCCAGTTTATCCGGCGTAAAACAGGAATCCGGCAGCCCTGTAAGGTTTTTGATCGCGTCCATCAACCAGCGTCCCTGAAAGCGCAGATTATGAATGGTCAGAACAGTCTTTGTTCGCCGAAGCAGAGGATAATCCCCGGCAAACTCCTTTAAAAACACCGGTACCATGGCAGTCTGCCAGTCGTGACAGTGAATCACATCCGGTACGAAATCAATCATATCCACTGCCGCCAGCGCTGCTTTGGAAAAGTAAGCAAATTTCTCGATGTCCTCATGGAGCTGATTATAGGGCTGAGAACCTGCAAAATAGTATTCGTTGTCTACAAAGTAGTAATGAATCCCTCCCTCAACAGTCTCCAAAATACCGACATACTGGTTTCGCCATCCAAGCGCCACATAGAAATGAGAGTGAAACCGAAGATTTCGCTTCCAGTTCTCATCCATGCAGGCGTATTTTGGAAGGATCATGCGCACATCGTATTCCTGCCGGTCGATATAACGCAACAGGGAACCGGTCACGTCCGCAAGCCCCCCGCTCTTAATAAATGGGATTGCCTCTGAGGCCACAAATAAAATATTTTTCATGCTTTTCTCCTGTGTACTGTTTTCCAACTTATGATAACAGTATACACCATTCAACGCTTATATTCCAGACGGATTTTATCTGCAATCAACGCAATAAATTCGGAGTTTGTCGGTTTTCCCTTCCCGTTATTGATCGTATATCCAAAAAGCTCATCGATGGTGTCCATTTTCCCCCGGTTCCAGGCCACCTCAATGGCGTGTCGGATCGCCCGCTCCACACGACTGGGCGTCGTCTGAAATTTTTTCGCAATCGTCGGATATAAGATTTTTGTAATGGAACCCAGCATTTCGATATCCCCAACCGACATAATGATCGCTTCGCGCAGATACTGATAACCCTTAATGTGAGCGGGAACGCCGATTTCATGAATGATATCCGTCACATCCGCCTCCAGATCATGAACTATGGGGTCCGCCACTTTCTCATACGCGTTTGTTGTGCGCACCTCAGAAGTCCGGCGATTCCGGTTATCCCGCAGCCGTTTAATGTGCCGGATAACGACATCGTTTTCAAAGGGTTTCATGATAAAATAGTCAGCACCTTTGTGAAAAGCATCCTCGGTGATGCTCTCTTGTCCCACCGCGCTGATGATGATGACCGCCGGCTTCTTCTTCAGGCTTTGATCCTTGCTGATCTTCTCCAAAACACTCAATCCGTCAAGCTTCGGCATCACAATGTCTAAAAGCATTACATCCGGCTGTTTATTTTTGACCAGCTCATAGGCCTCCATACCATCTTTCGCAGTTCCAACCACCTCTAACTCGGCATCTTTCGCCACTATATCTCCAAGTAATCTCAACATTTTCTCGTTATCGTCTGCGATTGCTACATTAAATTTGTCCATTCTTGTCCCTCCTTAACGAACTAACGCTATTATAAGAGGTGACTGAAAAGCAATCTGTCAATTTATGTCGGTAACAAAAAGTATTTTTTCGTAACCGTTCAGCCCAGAAATTTGCATTTACTGCAAATTCCGTGAGAACGTGTATATTCTGCCGGGCAGGAATCCGGATCTTTGCCAGGGGCAAACTTAAATGGTCCGGATTCCGTAACTATGAAGCCGAAGGCTGAATAGTTACATTTTTTCGTCACGGCCTGTCCCCGGAACGGATCATTTTTGATTGCTGAAAGCCATTCCTCATAATTTTCACCACACCGAAGCTTTCTTACAACTCATCCAGCATTCGCTCCGCGAAAATCCCGTAGCCCCGTGTCGGGTCATCCACAAACACATGGGTAACCGCTCCCACAAGCAGCCCATTCTGGATAATCGGGCTTCCGCTCATGCCCTGTACAATTCCGCCGGTCTCCGCCAGAAGCCGCTCATCTACCACGCGGTAGCGGATACCCTTATTCTCCTCCCTTGGGTGGTAATCCACCGTCTCAATCTCCACATCGTAGCTCGTGCGCTCCCCTGCCACCGAGCAGATGATCTGTGCCCTGCCCTGCTCGATCTCCTGCTTGTAGCCAACCGGTATTTCCTCTGTTTCCGCCAGGGCTTCCGGCATGTTCTCCAGCTTTCCGAAAATACCGATCTTCGTGTTCTCTCCCACAGTTCCAAGGTAAGCCGACTGACGAAACTGGATGAGTCCGGTCACCTCCCCCGGCTCGCCTTTTTTGCCCCTGGAAATCCCGGTAATCTTCGTCTCGTAAATATCTCCGGTATCAATCTGCACCAGCTCCCCGGTATCTATATCACTGACGCCATGTCCCAACGCGCCGTAATCCTTCTCCCCGGTCACAAAAGTCAGTGTGCCGATTCCCGCAATGTCATCCCGCACCCAGACACCCAGCTTATTTTTCCCGTCTGAAGCCATCTGCGGCTTCACCGCCACCTCTATCGTCTCCTCTCCACGCAATACCTCAAGCACCATCCGCCCGCCGCGGCTCTCTGAGACAGCGTTCATCAAATCCTCCTTGTTTTCCACCGTTACACCGTCAACGCTTCGAATAATATCTCCGCTCTTAATACGATAGGCAGCCGGAGAGACAAGGGCGCCGCTCTCATCCGTAAAGCTGCCGCACGCCACGACAAGCACACCGGAATTTTTTAAATAGATTCCGATGTTTGTCCCCGCCGCACGCACCGTTCTGCGTTCAGTGTAATGCACCACCACCTGTTTAATCGGAAAGAGATCAAACAGACGACAGGATAAAATTCCGTCGTTCTCCGTAGCCGCACCGACGCGCTGAGCACCAAATACCGGCTGCACATCCTCCGAAAAATCCATACTCACCGGAAGCCCCATTGCAAACTCCGGCGTTTTTTCCGCTTCTTTTGATAAGTATATTTCATCTGGGATATACGAGAGCAGCAGCAAGTAAGAAAATGACACCCACATCAAAACTCCTATGCATCTGAATAATCTCCGCCGGCCCCTGTTTTTGTCCCTGCGTTTTTTATTTATTATTCTGTTCTTCTTCTGTCTCACAGCGCATCCTCCTATTATTAATGTACCGCCCGCTCACAAAGCTCACGGACATTTTGCCGGAAAACAGGAAGGCA
>CASCGD010000080.1 GCA_949132985.1 uncultured Lachnospiraceae bacterium | reverse complement strand
GGTTCGGCCCGCTGTCCGGCTCCACCCCAAAGCTAAAGCACGCCGGAAAGATGATCAGGCCCGCCAGCAGTGCAACAAACGTGTCAAGTCCCGCCATATAAAGCGCATCGCTGGTTAAGGAATGGCTCTTATCGATGCGGCTGCCAAACACGGCGAGAACACCGATTCCGATACTCAGCGTAAAAAATGCCTGACCCATCGCGGCGAAAACCGCCTCCCAAAGTCCGCTTTCAAACATTGCCCCAAAGTCCGGGCGCAGATAATACATCAGCCCAACCTTTGCATTCGGCAGCACAACCGAACGGGCAGCCAGAAGAATCAACAGGATTAACAGCAAAAACATCATGAATTTCGTAACGCGCTCCACACCCTTTTGAATTCCCATTGCGCATACCGCAAACGAAAAGACGAGAATGATGATTGTGCAGACGATCATGGAAACCGAATCACCAAGCAGCTCCGAAAAAACATGCTCCACCCCGTCCGTCGTCAGGCCCTGAAAGTTTCCCCGCGCCATCTTGAAAAAATAGTAGAGCAGCCAGCCGCTGATAACCGTGTAAAACATCATCAGCAGATAGCTTCCGAGAATCGTAGCGTATTTAAACCAATGCCATTTCGTCCCTTCCGGTTCAAGCAGGTCAAAGGACTTGGCCGTGCTCTGCTGGCTCGCACGCCCAATCGCAAACTCCATCACAATGATCGGCAAGCCCAAAATCACAAGAAAAACCAGATACAAAATTACAAACGAAGCACCTCCATACTTGCCCACGATATAGGGAAAACGCCAGATATTCCCCAGTCCGATGGAACAGGCCGCCGTAATCAGAATAAACCCTAACCGTGATGAAAAATGTTCTCGCTCCATGTTTGATTTCTACCTCCTAAATAATTGGTATTGGTATCGGCACGCGCCGCTTCGCGTCACCTGTCATGTCGTCGGCAGGCAAATTAAGAAAATGCTCCGCATTTTGCCTGCCTCCTAATCATCGGTATCTTCAAGATATTTTTTGTATATCTCGTAAAAATTTGCGCTCTTGAACCGCTCCATGTCCTGTACGGAAATCTGTTCCCACACACGCTCATTGAGCTGTGACTCAACCGTAGGGACGAAAGGCTCATATATTTCCTGAAATGCTTCTGCCTTGCGTTTCGCGACGATATCCGACTTGTGAATCTCCGTCAGCTCCTCGTCGTACTTGTTGTCACAATAAAAAATGTAGTAGCCTTCGCCCGATTTGACCAGCTTTGAGGTCTCCCCGTTTTCCATGGAAAAAACCACATCTTCCGCCTCCCTTGGAAGCATGCCCCGCTGGAGCGTCACGGCGATTTCCTTCGCCTCATTGTAATTCGCCGCCACCGTGGAAAACTCCGCCTCCGCCTGCAAATCCTTCAGAGCCTGCTTTGCACGCGCCTTATCCGTCACATAAATCTGGCGAATCTCCATAACGCGCGCCTCGTCATCGCTGACCTCCTCATTAACGTCCTTCACAAGCAGCCGGTAGAGCTTTTCCGCAAGTGCATATTTCGCATATATGTCCTGCACCTGCTCCTGCGTAATGCCGAGGAATGAGATCTCATCCTTCGTCAGCGATTGAAAATAATCCTCCCCCGCCCAGTTCGCCATCTCTTCTTCCTCTTCCGTCAACTCCACACCCCGCTCATCCGCCAGCGCTATCATACAATATACCTGCGTAATCTCGTCCATGCTGATATCTTTTACGTATTGTTCCAGTTTCTTCTGAACCTTTAAATCTTCATTTTTTAACAAATCAATGCCATAGCTTACGCTGTGCAGACTCATATTGTTCATGAGCAGCAGCTTCATAACCGAAAGCGAGCAGGATTTCCCACCGATCACAAAAACCTCGTTCTCCGTCATTCCCCGGCTGATCGTGACCTCCTCGTCCCCCAGCCGGCAGCCGGCACAGCCCATCGCAAAAACCACAATGAGAACCAGTGCCACAAAACGACAACCTATCTTTTTCATTGCTTTCTCCTGTGTAAAATTATGATCATACGCCCAATATGCTGCGCGCCACGGACAGACCGTTTGCGGAGGCCTGCTGCAATCCTCTGGTAACGGATGCGCCGTCCCCGATAGCCCGAAGCCCCTTGATGCTCGTCTCGAAATCCCGGTTGACGACCACTTTGTTTGAATAAAATTTGACCTCAACGCCATACATGAGCGTCTCCTCACTGGCAATCCCGGGCGTCACCTTATCCAGCGCCTCGATCATCTCCTCGATATCCACCATAATCCGATGAGGAAATACCAGTGAAAGGTCTCCCGGCACCGCATCCTTCAACGTCGGAATCAGGTTATTCCGGCACAGACGTTCCTCGGTGGTACGCCTGCCCCGTTTGAAATCGCCGTAAGTCTGCACCAGAATCTTCCCGTCGCAAAGCATGTTCGAGAGCTGCGCAATCTGCTTTCCGTACTCAATGGGCGTCTTGAACGGTTTCGTAAAATTTTTAGAAACCAGCAGCGCAAAATTCGTGTTGTTCGTCTTCATGTCCTGCGATTTGTAGGCATGCCCATTTACAACCGCAAGCCCGTTGTCATAGTATTCCGTAGCCACCTCGCCGGACGGGTTCGTACAGAACGTTCGCACCTTATCGTCAAAGGTTGGTGTATAATAAACCAGCTTTGCCTCATACAAATTTTTGTTCAAAAGCTCCATGACCTCGTCCCGCACCTCCACGCGCACGCCGATGTCAACGGTTCCGACCTGCGTCTCCACGCCGATCTCCTTACAGATATGTGAAAACCAGTCTGCACCCTCGCGGCCCACTGCGGACACGATCTCATCCGCAAAAAACGCCTCACCCTCATCGGTGCGCACACCCTTTGCAGCGCCGCCCTCGATGATGATCTCCTTCACCATCGTCTCAAACTTCATCTCCACACCCTGCGCCAGGAGATGCTCCTGAAGCTTTGCATAGATTTTATAGCCTTCTTCCGTACCGAGATGGCGGATCGGACACTCAATCAGCTTGAGTCCCGCGTTGATAGCCTTGCGGCGGATCTCACGGATCTCCTTCTCCTTGTCGATGCCGTACACACTGGTGTCTGCCCCGAATTTCAGATAAATCTCATCGGACTCATGAATCAGCTCGGTTGCCGCCTCATAGCCCAATATATCCGGCAGCGTGCCGCCCACGTCCGGTGAGAGGGAAAGCTTTCCGTCGGAAAACGCCCCCGCACCCGCAAAACCGGTGGTAATGCTGCAGGGCTTACAGCCCACGCACACCTTTGTCCTGCGCTTTGGACAGACCCGGTTTTCGATCCTTCTGCCCTTTTCCACAAGCAAAACTTTAAGCTCCGGTTTTCTGTGAATCAACTCGTAAGCGCAAAAAATACCCGAAGGCCCCGCTCCGATAATGATAATATCATATTGATTGCCCATATTAAAAATTCCTTTCTGTATCCCTGTCCTCTTGAAAGACCCATAACCGCTCTCGTAACCGCAGCGCTCCGGTACACCCGTATGCCGTATCACACATCATCTGCCATCTGCCCTTCATCCGTTTTTCGCAGATGACTATGATTCCACGATCAGATACCGCCCACCGGAAAGCGCGAACACCTCCGGCTGCTCCAGCAGCTCCTCGAGGGACATATTGCACAAATCGACACCCTCCTCCTCAAAATAACGACGCACCTCTTCCCCGCTGTCACAAACAGCCGCCATGCTATCCTCCAGAAAATACTCCGCCTCCTCCAGTGTCTGTGCCACCGGCTCCGGGAAGAGCTGAAGCTGCCTGTCCAAAAAAAGCTGTAAGTCCTGCTCGCTAAATGTCTGCATACGTATCCCTCCCTGAAATTTTATCATTATGATACGTTCTCATAAAATATCTTATCTGAAAATGGAAAAAATATCAATGCCGAAATGAAAAAGGGTGTAAAGCCCTCATTCTTTCATGGACCTTACACCCTGAATCATGTTCTCACGGAACGCGCAGCCAGTGCGCGCTTTTGGGGCGTGAAAAGTAACTGCACCCTTCCTGTTTCACTGTCGGTGCCCGCTGTTATTCCGCTGCTGCTAGTTGCCATCCTCAAGCATACTCTGAAAGATATCTTTTAACTCCTGCAGCTCTTTGTTGTCCGGTGATTCTTTTAACGCCCTTTCAATTTGTGCTAAAGTGAGACGAACAAAACCCTGAAACTGCTTATTTGTCATTCCCATTACAATCACCCTGCTTTCTTTCGATCTGTATCAATTGCTACGTTTGAATCATAACAGATTATACAGTACGTGTAAAGACTGTCTGTCAAGCCATCCAGCTCAGAGACATCCTAACGTGTTACTATTCACGGCTCGAGAGCCGCTCATAGTAACGATTCGGGGCGATACTGCGAATTTTGCTGCGCAAAAATCGCCCCTCACTCCTGAATCATGTTCTCACGGAACGCGCAGCCAGTGCGCGTTCCTGGGGCGTGAAAAGTAACTCCTAACGTTACTGGTCACGAAGTAAACCATCGCATCACAGCAGCCCCAGCGCAAGCATCTCATGATAGAGCCTTGCAAGAGGCAGCCCCACCACATTGTTGTAATCGCCCTCGATCCCCTCGATAAATACGGCCGCATCACTCTGAATCCCATAGCCGCCCGCCTTGTCCAGGCCGTCCGAATGCATGGCATAGCGCTCGATCTGCTCCTTAGTCATCGGATAAAAACGGACCCTCGTACACTCCGAAAACGTATGGCAGCACGCTTCCCCGTCTTTCTCGTAACAAAGCGCCACGCCCGTATAGACCTCATGCGCGCGGTTTTGCAGCTGCATAATCATTTGTTTCATATGCTCCCGGTCCGCCGGCTTGCCAAGCAAACGCCCGCCCACCGCCACGACCGTATCCGCTCCGATCACAACCGCGTGCGCCTGCCCGCGGCGCGATGCGACCTCCTCTGCCTTGTTCCTGGCCAGATTTTTTACAATCTCTTCCGGTCCGACGCCGCGCATACATTCCTCGCCCGCGGCGGGGTCAACCGTAAATTCGATGCCGAGCTTCCCCAACAGTTCCCGGCGGCGCGGGGATTTTGATGCCAAAATATACTTCATAAATAGTCTCCCTTCCGCCGCCTTTTCGCCTTTTTGTCAGCTATCTTGTGATAATATCCACCGGAACATCAAAAATCTTCGCAACCTTTAAGATTGTATCAATCAGCCTGCCGGATGCCGCCGCCATATGGTGCGTAGGGCCTGCCTCGCTCCAACGGTTGCAGAACTCCCGCGCGCCGCAGGTAAAGCGCGTGCGCATATTGGTATCCCCAAACTTAAAGATCGGGCCGTCCTCATTGACGCCTTCCGCTACAACAAACTTAAAATGGCCGTCCTTATCCTGCGTAATGCCTAAGTAGGTAACCGGTCCAAGGTGCGGATAGAACTGGGTCAGATAACCGCCGCCGGTCTTTCCGTGGAACACCGGAACAATCTTCATGGTCGGCTTCTTTGCCGAGATGTCGGCGTCTCCGGAGCCGCTGTGGCCGATAATGCAGATATCCTTCTCAAAATCGATGGAGTACATCTCGGAGAGCTGTCCCATTCCGGAAATGGTCTTTAAAATGCTCATGGCCATGGCAACCTTGATATCGCCTTCCACCGCACAGGCAACGCCCTGCTTGATCAGCATGGAGAACGCCGGAATCAGCATACTGTCGAGAACGCCTGCCTTCCCCTGCGCGAATCCGTCATAATGGGAAGCTACGAAACCGATCTGCTCGTCCTTCACCCACTGCTCAAAAGCAACCACGTATTTCGCCATCTCCCAGACTTTTTCGATCGTGCCGCCATCCTCGATGTCAAACGTGTCAAGGATGTCCTGCGCCTTGGCACGTATCGCCTCCTCGTCGGTGATATCGTCGGCAATCGCCCACATCTTCTCCCAGTCAAACTGCTTTGTATAAAGGAACATTCTGTGGTAAAGGTTCGTCTCGTCGATGTAGAGATCCATCATGCCGGGATAAGGGCGTCCGATCTGCGCCAGGTTCGTATTGCGGAAACGGCGGCGCACCTGTGCGGCCCTGCACCAGTCCTCAATCTCAGCCTGCACGCCCGGATCTCCGCCTTCTACCACGCCCGTGATGACCGCATGGCGCTTGCCCGCGCGCTCAAGATCTGCCACCATCTCGCCCACGGCGCCGCACGCGTAGAGTTCTCCAAGCCATGTGGCGGTATCCGTATTTTCATAGTCGGGCGCCAGCTTTTTCTGAACGTTCACCAGTACCACCGGCACATCCAGATCCCGAACCGCCGGGAGCATATTGTAAGAGGTTGCATACGTCAGAAGCTGTAAAATCACGAGGTCAACATCCGCCGCACGGAACTTGTCCCCCGCTGCCTGCGCCTGCTCCTTCGTGGTGATAATGCCGCCGTCCACAAGCTCCACCGTATCCGGAATCGTCTTCTTAAACGCGTCATACTGTCCCTCAAACTCCGGCACCAGCGACGGAAACTGGGGCAGATATGCGCCCAACGCTATGGAAAAGACTCCCACTCTCGCTTTTGTTTCTACTAACATAATTCGTTCATCCTCCTTAATATAGCTTATGAAAACTTAACAGTTGCAATGAAACCCGATTACAGGGTTCGCGAAGCGGTTCCTGTAATTATAGAATTTATACGTACTTCTTAACCCCAAATGAATTATAAATGCACGTGCGCGCCTCTTCAATGCTCTTAAAATCGCCAGACTTGATCATCTGCGCGGTAATATTTCCGATCGCCGTCGCCTCGCCCGGCCCGCAGTGAATCTCCTTTCCGGTCGCCTTCGCGGTCAGCTCGTTTAAGTAGCCCGCATTGGAGCCGCCGCCGATAACGTGGATGCGGCTGTAGGTGCGCCCGGTCAATTCCTCGATCTCCTTCGCGGTCTGCGCGTAACACTCGGCCAGCGACTTATAAATAACGACGGATAGCTCGCCCGGCGTCTCGGGAACCGGCTGGTTCGTGTCGCGGCAGTAGCGCTGAATCTCTTTAATCATGCTCTTGGGCGCAAGGAAGCAGTCGTCGTTCGCGGCCACGCGGGACGGAAAATCGTCGCATTTGGACGCCATATCACAAAGCTCGGCAAAGCTGTACTTGTCGCCTAACTCATGACGCACACTCTGGATCATCCAAAGGCCCATGATGTTTTTCAGGTAGCGGTAGCGTTTGTCGTAGCCGCCCTCGTTCGTCAGGTTCGCCCTCTGGCTCGCCTCGGAGCAGTCCGCCTCCATCTTCTCGATACCCATCAAAGACCAGGTGCCGGAGCTGATGTAGATAAAATCATCGTCCGTTGCAGGAACCGCCAGCACCGCGGAAGCGGTATCGTGAGAGCCGCACATCACAACCTCGCAGTCGAAGCCGACCTCCTTTTGAATCGCCTCGGAGAAATGTCCGACGCTCGTGCCGGGCATCTTCACCGGCTGGAAGATCTCGCGGTTGTAACCGAGCATGTCGATCAGCTCGTAATCCCAGTCGAACGTCCAGGGATTGATGAGCTGTCCGGTGGTCGCCATCGTGTACTCCTGCAGCTTGACGCCTGTGAGCAGAAACTGAAAGTAGTCGGGCGTGGTCAGCATCGCCTTCGCACATTCCATCTGCTCGGGATGCTCCTTTTTCACAGCCATGAGCTGGTAGATCGTGTTAAAAACCGCATACTGGATGCCGGTGCGCGCATACAGCTCCTTTTCGGGGATGATCTTGTAGACCTCCTCATCCATGCCCTGCGTACGGCTGTCGCGGTAGCCCACCGTATCCCCGAGCAGCCTGTCGTTCTCATCGAGCAGCGCAAAGTCAACACCCCATGTGTCCACCGCCATGCTCACGGGAATTTTACCGATCTCCCTGCACTTTTTGATACCCGCAAGAATCTCCCGGAACGTGCGCGCGTGATCCCAACAGAGATGTCCGTCCTTCTCCACCATACCATTTTCAAAGCGGTGGATCTCCTCCAGAACAATCTTTCCGTCCTCGATGCTTCCAAGAATATGTCTTCCGCTGGAAGCACCAATATCGATTGCCAAATAATAGTTACCCATGTACCTCTCCTTTCCTAAAATCCCCGCGCAGCGGCCCGGATTCCCTCACCGCCGCGCTCTTGTCCCCATTATAAGCATTTGTACTTTTTAAAATAAGGACTTTATTTTATAAAAAAACCGTCCTCATTTGTACCTTTACCTATTATACCACATTCTTTTCCGCATCGCGATACTTTTTCGGTGTCACGCCGTAGGTTTCCTTAAAAATGCGGTGAAAATAGCTGCTGTTGTCATATCCCACCGCCGCAATCACATCTTCCACCGCCAGCGGCGTGGCCGTCAGCAAAAACGCCGCCTGTTTCAACCTCTTTTGCATGAGCAGCTGCTGGAACGTTGCCCCCGCCTCACGCTTGATAAACCGCGAGAGCCCTGACACCGGCTGTCTTGTCAGACGCGCCAGCTCTGCGAGCGTCCCCTCCTTATAATTGTCCTCGATGTAGCGCAGCACCGAGAACAGGAGACGCTTGTCAAACTGATCCCGTCCCACGACCCGGATGAGATCGGTGTGATGGGCAAGCTGCAAAATGAGCAGTGCCATCGTTGTCTGGTTTACAGCGCTCCTGCCGCCCTCCTCGTAGAGCAACGACCAGATCAGGTTTTCCACAAGGTTTTGCACCGGAATCACATCCGCCACCTGAAAATGGATATAGTCCATGCCTGCATTCTGCTTTTGCAGCGTGCCGACAAGAAAGTCTCTCACAACGCAGTCCTCCTCGACCATCTGAAATGTCTGATGAAAAAATTCGGGCAGCACAATAAAATTGATCGCCACGTCATCCTCCCCTGCCGGCAAGATCTCCTGCCTCGCATGAGAATTTAGAAAGAGCAGCTCCCCCTGCTGGAGAACGACACGCTCCCTGCCGTTTATGATGTGAGTTGTGGTGCCGGAGCACATATAAATAATCTCAACATAGTTGTGCGTGTGTTCCGGGAACCGCACAAAACGCGTATGGGTACGGATGTCAATGAGCTTTCCCCCGGCAAGCATCTTGTCCTTGTCCACCACAAAGCCCTTACCGGACGTATAGAGACTGCGGTTGACGCAGGAGACACCGCTTAAAATCTCCCGTTCCTCCTGCGTAATCTGTTTTAACCGCTCAAGTATCTGCTCGTGCATAAAAACCTCCGTGTTGTTGCAAAATCCCGTTTGCCCGTGCTGTACTGTGTATACACATGAAGAAAGAACAAACTGTCAACGCCCCGTTTCGTTTTCTTCGCCTTCTTCCTTTTTCTTCATGTTCTGCAGCCATCGCTCAAAACCTTCCTGGTTTTCCTCCATCCACTGCCTGCGCAGCTCCTTGTTTTCCTCCTTGCGAAGCTCACGCTGGCTCTTTTTCCCGTCTGTCGTGATACGCGTACCGTCCTCTGCAAAATAGTCCAGATTTTTATACTCCTCCGTAGTGTTCGGCAGGCCGCGTTTTAACAGGCGGTAATTGACAATGGTCTCCAGAATATAGTAGATGACCCCGAACACCGGCACACCGATGAGCATACCAAAAATCCCCCATATCTTCCCAAAAAACATAACCGAAAAAACGACCCAGAAAGCTGAAAGCCCCGTTGATTTCCCAAGAATCTTCGGCCCGATCACATTTCCGTCCAGCTGCTGCAAAATGATAATAAATATGAGAACGATCACACCCTTTTTGAAATTCACCAGCATGACCAGAATCGCGCTCGGAATCATACCAATGTACGGGCCAAAAAACGGTATCACATTCGTGACTCCCACAATCACGGAGACCAGGGCCACATAGGGCATATGCATAGCACTCATCCCCGCAAAGCACAAAAGGCCCACGATCAGTGAATCGATCAGTTTTCCGGAAATAAAGCCGCCAAAAATCTCATTGCTCTTGCGCAGCGTATCCAAAATAATCTTCGCATAGCGCTTGTTAAAGGTCGCATAGATAATCTTCTTTCCCTGACCCACAAAGGTTTTCATGGAGCAGAGCACATAAACAGAAATAATCAGTCCAATGAGCACATCCATCAGAGTCATCACCACGCTCATCACTCCGGATGCCGCCATGAGCATATAGGACTGAATATTTTTCACCACATTTTCGTTTAACCAGTCCGATATCTCCTCCGTGGCATTTGTCAGAGCATTATCCAGAAATGCCTGCAGCCTGTGGTTCGACTGGATCAGATCCGTCACCTCGTCCACATAATGAGGAAAGCTCTGGTTCAGGGACAAAACACTCACAAATATCTGCGGCAGAATCGTATACAGCATAACGACCACCACGAACACCATGAAAAGCACCACAAAAATCGCGCTGACGGCGCGGATCGCCGCGTTTGCCCTCGCCTCGTTTTTCGGGTTCTTCACCAGCCTGCGGAGCTGTTTTTCCGTGCCGTCTACAATCGGGCCCAGCAGATACGCAATCACGATACCTATTATAATAGACCGCAGCCCCGACACCACATACGCCAGCTTTCCCGTCCAGGTATTGTAACTGAAAATCACAAAGAAAAATAAAATGGCGCAAAGTATCACCACAAGAAATGCTGATGCCTGCACCAAGGTATGCTTAAATATTTGTTTGTTCCGGATTCTCTCCGGATCATTCTCACTCATCATCTACGCCTCCTAACTCTATTCAGACGTAACAGCCCGAATGCCTCCGCTTCCATGAGCAACATAACAGCCGCAGCGTTTTCGTGCGGCCGGCGCAAAAAACGAAGACCTGACTAAACGGTATCTTCCGCGCGGTCATCGGATTTCGTCGAGAGTACCTCCCGCTTTTGATTGGCCTGCGCCTCATTTTCCCAGGGCAGCGCATCCCCCGGCTCCCGCAAATACTCGAGCAGCTGCCAGATGCCTTCACCCGTATAGGAACTGACTCTGAAAACCTTCTTGCAGCCCGCCAGATGCAGCCACTCCTCCGCGCGGTCCGGGTTGCCGTCCGGCGCGTCAATCTGCGTCACAATGCCGATGGTAGGCCGGCAGTTCACCGCCGCACAGCAGGGCGGGTAAAGGGAATACGGCTCATTGGAATTGATCAGAAGCGCCGTCACATCCGCCTCGTAGGAATAGAGCGCCAGCGCCCGTCCCAACGTACCCGTCTCGGCATACTCCCCCGGCGTGTCGATGATCACGTCATAGTGATTGACATACTGTGTCTTGTGATAGTGGAGGGTATCCCCCTTTAACGCCTGACGAAGCGTCGTCTTTCCGCATTCGCTGCGCCCGACTAAAATCATTTTTTTCATGCAATGCCTCCGGCCAAATATCTCCTGCAAACCGGACGGAGCACCTTGTGCACCCACCGGTCCGAGCGCCTGATACCGCCGCCCTCTGACGTCTGCCTGCCTCTCTCTTCGATTAAGTTCGCGTCACGGGACAGACCGTAAACCCAAGACTCTCGATCAGATAATCACAGATGCCCTGTATGGCCTCCTCCACCGCCGACACGGAACCGGTGAAAATCAGAGTGCCGCTGAAACGGTCGATAAATCCAAGCTCGATATCCGCCTTTTTGACCGCCAGATCCCCGGCGATCACGGCGATTTCCGCCGGGCTCATGCTGAGTATCCCGATGGCCGTCCGCTGATAGTCAATAGCCGGATCAAGCCCCAGCTTTTTGTATACAATCGGATCGGGGCTGGCGATAATATGCGCCAGCGTCACCTGCTTGCCGGGCACCAGCTCCTGAACGATCCTCATTTTTCCCTCCTGAGAAGGGGGTAACTGAAATTCCATAGTCATGCGCTCCTTATTGCCGGTAAAACTGAAATCAAAGGTAACGGTTCAGACAGGTCTGCGATGAACCATTTCGATCTCTAATTGCTAGTGTGCGGACACGTTCATTTTCAGCCAAATGACGCAGAATGAATTTTCAGTCTGCAAGGCGGCTGAACGAGACGATGCGGCGGCATCGTTGAGTGAGGCCAACGCGGCAGATGGAAATTCGGGCAAGTCATTTGGCGAAATATGAACATATCAGTACACTAGTATCACTCGATTGAGATACCTTTCACTTTTGGTGAGGGCATTTCAATCGTGTGATACTAGCTCTGTTTCTATCTTTACGTCCAGTGTACAACAAAAAACCACATAAATCAAGGAAAATTTTGCTTCTACCCGGCATCTAAATGTGGTTTTTTGTGGTTCCTTATTCATTTAAATAACCGTACCCATCACACCGCGGCGATTTAAAACGCAATATTGGTTATAATCCCATAAATAATGCTCACGTACGGTAAAGAAGCAAACAACCGAAAATAAGAGATCGACTGCCAGCACCACACTATTCCGAACCAAGGAAACCAAACACCAAACAAACACCAAAGGACAAGCATTATACATACTTGTTATTCTGATGATGTGTGGTTTTGAAAGGAGTTGAAAGCCATGAAAAGATACAACACGCCCCACCGCCGCCGGGTAATCAGGTCAACCACAGGCAATTTTTTCCATTCTTCCATTTTTTCTTCACATTTTTGCGCTAAACTGGGCGTAAAATTTTGTATAAAGGAGTTTATGTATATGAAACGCTCATTGAAATATCTGGTCTTACTGCCCCTCGCGCTTTTGCTGGCGCTTGCCTTGGGCTGCGGCTCCGAGAACGCCGACGCGGATGAGCTGACGGATGTTCGTATCGCTTATTTCCCGAACATCACACATACCCAGGCACTCGTGCTCAAAAATCAGGGCACCCTGGAAGAAGCCTGGAAGGAGCGCTGTAACGTGGAATGGACATCCTTCAATGCAGGTCCCGCCGAGATCGAAGCCGTGTTTGCAGGCGAGATTGATCTGGGCTATATAGGTCCCGTTCCGGCCATCAACGCAAACGTAAAATCCAACGGAGACGTCAAAATCATCTCCAACGCCACAAACGCAGGCGCCGTGCTTTTGGTGCGAAAGCAAGCCAGCATCACCTCCGTGGCGGACCTGGCGGAAAAAAAGATCGCGGTGCCTCAGGTCGGAAACACCCAGCACTTATGCCTTCTGGATCTTTTGACACAAAATGGCTTGGAAACCGTTGACCAGGGCGGCGATGTCACCGTAAACGCCAGCTCAAACGCCGATATCGTAAATCTCATCGACAACGGCAGTGTCGATGCGGCCCTCGTCCCCGAGCCTTGGGGAACTACCATCGAAAACAACGGAAACGCCACGGTTCTTTTAGATTACGACGAACTGTTTTTAAATGGAAACTATCCTACCGCAGTTGTCATCGCAAACGGCGATTTTCTGGAAGAGCACCCGGATCTCGTCGCGGAATTTATGGAAATGCACGAGGATGCGACGCTCTACATCAACGAGCATCTGGACGACGCGCTGGAGCTGGTCAATGCGGAGATCGAGAGCGTCACCGGAAAGTCCATCGATACGGATGTGATACAAAGCGCATTTACGCGCATTGATGCAACCGCAGAGTTAAACAGAGAAGCCATCATGACCTTTGCCAAAATCAGCCTTGACGAGGGTTTTACAAACAGCATACCGGAGGAAGACGATGTATTTAACACTGAACTGCGTGAGTAAGCTTTTTACCAATTCCGACAAGGAAACTTTGCAGGATATCTCACTCTCTGTGGAAAAGGGCGAATTTATCTGCATTGTCGGCCCCTCCGGCTGCGGCAAATCGACCTTGCTGAATCTGGTGGCCGGCCTCGACGCCCCCACCTCCGGCAGCATCGTTTTGGACGGGAAGGAAATCACAGGCCCCGGCGCAGACCGTGTCGTCATGTTTCAGGAGGCCGCGCTCTACCCGTGGCTGAATGTCATAGAAAATGTTATGTTCGGACTGGAAGCCGCCGGATATCCAAAGGACGCCCGACGAGAGATTGCCGAAAAATATTTAAAGCTCGTGCGTCTCTGGCACTACCGCGACTACCCCATTCATCAGATTTCCGGAGGCATGAAGCAGCGTGCCGCTCTGGCCCGCGCTCTGGCCTTAGACAGCAAGCTTCTCCTCATGGATGAACCCTTTTCCGCTCTGGATAAGCAGACCATCCACATTCTGCGCAGCGAGCTGGAAGAAATCTGGGAAAAGAACCGCAGGACGATCCTCTATGTCACTCACAGCGTGGAGGAAGCCGTCTATTTCGCGGACCGCATCGTCGTGATGGCGGAAAACCCAGGACGCATCCGCGAGATCGTGCCAATTCCCTTTGACCGCCCCCGCAACATCGAAAAGCCGGCGTTTGTCGCCATGCGAAAGCAAATCCTCTCCGGCGTGCAGCTCTCCGCGCGAAAATTTGCCGAGGAGGAATACGACGAACGGGAAACCGACGATAAAAAGGACGATATCACCGGTAACGCAGAATCCGGTGAAGCTGCGTCCGCCAATGGAAATGTGAACAAAAAGGAGGATGCACGCGCATGAAGCTCAAAAAGTTTGCAGGAAATATCCTGTTTTTTCTCCTGCTCATCCTTCTCTGGCAGCTTTTATACACGGCTGCCTGCGACTGGTTTGAATGGGCAAAGCCCTACGCCATTCCAAGCCCTGCAGGAGTCATCGATTGCCTCCTGCGGCTCTTTACGTCCGGAACGCTTCTTGCCGCCATCGCAAGCAGCCTGCTAAGAGTGCTCGCGGGCTTTCTCATCGCGGTTTTGATCGGAATCGCCCTCGGCGCCCTCATCGTGGCATCCGGCTATCTGGCAGACAACTTAAAGCCCCTGATTCTGGGCGTCCAGACCCTTCCGAGCATCTGCTGGGTGCCTTTTGCGATTCTCTGGTTCGGCCTGACGGAGCGCGCCATCATCTTTGTGGTCGTCATGGGCTCCGCCTTCGGCATTGCCCTCTCCATCGAGAGCGGCATCAAAAGCGTGCCGCCCCTCTACATCCGCGCCGCGCGCACCATGGGGCTGCACTCCTTTAGGCTCTACCAAAAGGTCATTTTTCCCGCCGCCCTCCCCGCCTTTGTTGCGGGCTTAAAGCAGGGCTGGTCCTTTGCGTGGCGCGCCCTCATGTCCGGCGAGGTCATGTCCGCCTCCATCGGACTGGGCTACACCCTGATGGTGGGACGCGACCTTGCCGACATCAATCAGGTGATGACCATCATGCTCGTGATCATCTGTATCGGGATTCTCATCGACAAACAAATTTTTACGCGCGTTGAGAACCGCATCTTGCGGAAGCGGGGACTTTTGCAGAAATAATTTTTTATTGATTTTCAGGCAAAAACTCACTAAATTTCTGATTATCTTTTCATAAGCTGGTAAATGTCGGTATAG
>CASCGD010000079.1 GCA_949132985.1 uncultured Lachnospiraceae bacterium | reverse complement strand
GTTCACTATTAACTTAATGACATTGAGCCGTGAATAGTAACACACTGTTACTTGACAAGCTGCGCCGTGAGGTTATAAAATAGGCACAATGTAAAGTGAATTCGTATATAAAAGAGCAGAGGAGATGCATTATGGCAAAGGAGAAAAAATTAGTAGAGCAGATCACGTCCATGGACGAGGATTTTGCGCAGTGGTATACAGATGTGGTGAAAAAGGCGGAGCTGATCGATTATTCGTCGGTGAAGGGCTGTATGATTATCAAGCCCGCAGGCTATGCGATCTGGGAAAACATTCAAAAGGAGCTGGATCGTCGCTTTAAGGAAACCGGGGTGGAGAATGTATATATGCCCATGTTTATTCCCGAGAGCCTTTTGCAGAAGGAGAAGGATCACGTGGAAGGATTTGCACCGGAGGTGGCGTGGGTGACGCATGGCGGCCTGCAGCCTCTGCAGGAGCGGCTGTGCGTGCGTCCCACCTCCGAGACGCTCTTCTGTGATTTTTATAAGAACCTGATTCACTCCTATCGCGATCTGCCTAAAAACTATAACCAGTGGTGCTCTGTTGTCCGCTGGGAGAAGGAGACGCGGCCTTTCCTGCGCTCCCGTGAATTTTTATGGCAGGAGGGGCATACGATTCATGCGACTGCTGAGGAGGCCGAGGAGCGCACACTGCAGATGCTGAATGTCTACGCGGATTTTCTCGAGGAGGAGCTTGCGATTCCGGTGATCAAGGGCCAGAAGACCGAGAAGGAAAAATTTGCGGGTGCGGAGGCGACCTACACCATCGAGGCGCTTATGCACGACGGCAAGGCATTGCAGTCCGGCACGAGCCACAATTTTGGCGATGGTTTCGCAAAGGCGTTTGACATCACCTACGCGGACCGCAACAATCAGCTGGTACATCCCTATCAGACATCATGGGGCATGACTACGCGTCTGATCGGCGCGATCATCATGGTACACGGAGACGATTCCGGCCTTGTATTGCCGCCCCGCATCGCGCCGGTACAGGCGATGATCGTTCCCATCCGTCAGCAGAGTGAGGGCGTACTTGCGCGGGCAAATCAGGTGCTTGCAGAATTAAAGGCAAACGGCATCCGCGCAAGGCTTGACGATTCCGATAAGTCGCCGGGCTGGAAGTTTGCGGAGCAGGAGATGCGCGGAATTCCCGTTCGTATTGAGCTTGGGCCGAAGGATATCGAGCAGGGACAGTGCGTTGTTGTACGCCGTGATACGAGAGAAAAGCTTGCTCTCACCCTGGATGAGGCTGCAGATAAGCTGCCGGAGCTGCTTGAGACGATCCAGAGAGATATGTTTGAGCGTGCAAAGGCGCACCGCGACGCGCATGTTGCCGATATTATCAGCTACGGCGCATTTAAGGATGCGGTGGAGAACAGGCCGGGCTTTATCCGCGCGATGTGGTGCGGCGATCAGGCGTGCGAGGACAAAATTAAGGAAGAGACGACTGCGACGGCACGCTGCATGCCTTTTGAACAGGAACAGATCTCGGATGTGTGTGTCTGCTGCGGGAAGCCGGCGAAGAAGCTTGTTTTCTGGGGAAAAGCTTATTAAATTAAATGTAAATATAAAATTGTTGGTCAAATACAAGGAGCGTCTATGATCATTGAGTTACCGGAGCACGTTAAATATATTCTGGACACTTTAGGCGAACACGGATACGAGGGGTATGCCGTGGGCGGCTGTGTGCGGGATGCGCTGCTCGGCAGGCAGCCGCAGGACTGGGATATTACCACGAATGCGGCTCCGGCTCAGGTCAAGGCGCTTTTTCGTCGTACCGTTGACACGGGTTTGCAGCACGGCACGGTGACGGTTATGCTGGACAAAACAGGCTATGAGGTGACGACCTACCGGATTGACGGTGTATATGAGGACGGCAGACACCCGAAGGAGGTTCGTTTTACGGCGAGCCTCTCGGAGGATTTGATGCGGCGGGATTTCACGATTAATGCGATGGCCTACAACGGGACAGACGGTCTGGTGGATCTTTTTGACGGCATTGGCGACCTGAGACGCGGAATCGTCCGCTGTGTGGGTGTTCCCAAAGAGCGTTTTACGGAGGATGCACTGCGCATGATGCGTGTCATCCGCTTTTCGGCGCAGCTTGGTTTTGCGATCGAGCAGGGAACGCTTGCCGCGGTGCGTGCGCTGGCTTCGACAATACAGCGGATTAGTGTGGAGCGTATTCAAATGGAACTATTAAAGACGATAACTTCCGCTCATCCGATGAATATGAGGTTGTTTTATGAGACGGGGCTTAGCCGGTATTTTCTGCCGGAATGGGATGCGGTGATGGAGACTAAGCAGAATAACCCGCACCATTGCTACAGCGTTGGGGAGCATGTGCTCCACAGCCTTGCGCTTGTGCCTCAGGATAAGGTGCTGCGGCTTGCGATGCTGTTTCATGATGTGGCAAAACCTCTCTGCAGGAAGCAGGATGAGGCGGGCGTCGACCATTTCCACGGGCATCCGCAGGAGAGCGCACAGATGGCAGAACAGATTCTGCGGCGCTTAAAGTTTGACAACGAAACGATATCCCGGGTGTGCAGTCTGGTGCGTTGGCATGACGACAACCCGCCTTTGACGGCAAGAAATGTGCGGCGTGCCATTTACCGGATCGGGGAAGCGCAGTATCCGGCTATTTTTGCAGTGAAACGCGCGGATATTGGCGCGCAGAGTGATTATAAAAAGGATGAAAAATTCCGCTACGTGGATGATTACGAGGCGCTTTATCGGGAAATTGTCATGAAAGGGGACTGTCTGTCCGTGAAAGGGCTGGCGGTGAACGGCGCGGATTTGATTGCAGCGGGCGTGCCTCAGGGAAAAACGATCGGAGCATATTTGCGGCGGCTTTTGGAACTGGTGCTGGAGGAGCCGAGACGGAATGAAAAGGATTTTCTGATGGAGCAGGTTAAAATATGGATGGCCGATTAGAACAGCTGCAGGCATAAAACGGAAATTTCTCTCATAGGATGAAAGGGACACAAAAAGTGTCACATATATCTTTGTGGAGGGGTTTCCTATGTATTATCGAACAGAGCAGATTCTAAGTGCATATCCTATGGAATTTACAGGAAATACGAAAGGCCGGGGGTCGATTCTGTGTACGGACAGCCAGGGAATCTATCTGCTAAAAGAATATACAGGCTCGGTGCGCAGGCTTGAGGCCCTAGAGGGCGTTTTAGAGTATTTGAAACAGAGGGGATTTCTGGCAGAGGAGCTTGTGCGCACAAGCGAGGGAGGACTGCGTTATCAGGACGTGGACGGCACTTCGTATTTTTTGCGGAAGACTTTCCGGGGGCGGGAATGTGATACGAGAAACCAGGACGAAATTTTGTGTGTGATGAAACATATGGCAAGACTGCATGTCCTGTTTTCTGGTTGGAAAAGTCAGGTGTCCGATGAGGGAAAAGAATCAAATTCTGATTTTATTTCACAGAATTTCTTTTGGAATGCCAGGTCGAATGACGAAAGGCAGACTTTAAGTGTTGCGGATAAACATACCCGTGAGTTGAAAAAAGTTAAAAATTATGTGCGGGGCAAAAAGAAGAAAAACGATTTCGAGAGTGAATTTCTGAGGGGATACGGGCACTATATGGAACAGGCTTTCCAGGTGCTGCAGATGGAGCAAGAGCAGCCCCTGCCGGAGGATGTGATGCAGTTGATCCATGGGGATTTCAACCAGCATAACCTGCTTTTTACAAGGGATGGACTGGCGCTGGTTGGGTTCGAAAAGCTGCGATGCGATCTGTTTGTCAGTGATCTGACGAATTTCATGCGGAAAATATTGGAAAAGCACAACTGGAACAGCGGCCTTGGCATGGATATGGTGATGGCGTACAATACGGTGCGAACATTGGAGCCGTGGGAGCTGCGGCAGCTTTACATGAGGCTTTTGTACCCGGAAAAGTTCTGGAAAATTGTCAACCATTACTTTAATACGAGAAAAACGTGGGTGTCGGGCCGCAACATTGAAAAGCTTACACGCCTTTATTCGCAGGAGCAGAAGCGGGAAGAGTTTTTATCCATGTTGTTTTATCTTATAAAATAGGTTATAATGGAACGCATGGGCAGACATTTTTTACAGACGATCATGACAATAGGATGTGTGCTGCTGCTTACAGGCTGCGGCAATGATAAAAACGACCGGATTTCCATGGATCACTATCCGAGTGCCGTCCGGGATGAAAGCGGGACAGATGAAATGGATCTTGAGGAGGAGATCGAAGTCTCGCGGGCGACGGGCGATGAGATTTATGTGGTCACAAGCCTGGACACCGAGGAGTGCCTGATTGGTCTAGGCAAGACGGATTCACCGCGGACCGTTCAATACGCTTACACGGATTCCACACAGATTTTCGACCATTACGGACAGTTCATGTCCGTTGCAAGACTTGAACCGGGCCGGGCAGTAACGATTGGCGAGTTGGATTCCGATGCAAAGCTTTCGACCATTCAGCTGGCAAAGGATGCATGGTATCAGGAAAATATTACACGATTTTCCATCGATACTTCCATCGGGATGCTGACAGTCGGCGACACGAAGTACAGCTATGACCGCTATCTGAGGGTCTTTTCCGACGATCAGGAGATATCGATCACGCAGGTCAAGGAGGGCGACACCATCAGCGTGCAGGGGCTGGATAAGCAGATATTGGCGGTGAGGGTCACGAGGGGACACGGCACGATTGCGCTGACGAATACGGAGTTGTTTGAGGGCGGCTGGATCAGCCTCGGTACGAAAATCTATGCGAAGGTTACGCCGAACATGATGCTTGAGGTGCCGGAGGGGATGTACGAGCTTTCCGTGGCAAATGACGGTTATGGTGACAGCAAGCCGATCGAGGTGGTGCGTTCTCAGGTGACGAAGGTTGATCTTGAAGAATATAAAGGCGAGGGGCCGAAGCTTTGCCAGGTAACTTTCGAGGTGAATGTGGAGGGAGCATTTCTCTATATTAATGGTGAGGCGGTTGATTATTCCGAACCGGTGGAGCTGCGCTACGGTGTCCATCGGCTGACTGTGATCGCGGATGGCTTTGAGACCTGGGAGCGGCAGCTTGTCATCCACTCGGAGGAGACGACGATCCAGATTGGAGAGCCGCTGCTTTCCGATGAGGATGAGGACCGTTCAGAGGGAGAGCAAAAGGACAAGAATAAAGAAAAGACCGGAAAAAAGAACAAGAATAACAGCAATTCTGCCGGCGAAGACGACAGTGATGACGACGATGACAGCGAGACGGTTACAAGCGAGGAAAAGGGGACAAGCTACAGTGATGTGGAGGATAGCAGCAATGGTGACTACGGTGACTATGTGGATACGATAGTGGACCTGATTGAGTCGCTGATGGGGCTGAATAACTGACAGGTACATGGACTGCATGGGCAGTTGTAAATAAATCATAAATAATTTATATAATGAGGAGGAATACTATGGACTACAAGGCAATGTATGAGCAATGGCTGGGCAATCCTTATTTTGATGAGGAGACAAAGGCGGAGTTAAAAGCGATTGAGGGGGACGAAAAGGAGATCGAGGATCGTTTTTACATGGATCTGGAGTTTGGAACCGCAGGTCTGCGCGGAGTGATCGGAGCAGGAACAAACCGTATGAATATTTATACGGTCCGCAAGGCAACTCAGGGTCTGGCTAATTATATTTTGTCTCTTAAGGGGGAAGAGAAAGGGGTAGCTATCGCATTTGATTCGCGCCGCATGTCGCCGGAATTTGCGGACGAGGCGGCGCTGTGTCTGGCGGCAAACGGTATCAGGGCATATGTTTTCGAGAGCCTGCGCCCGACACCGGAGCTCTCCTATGCCGTGCGTAAACTGGGATGCATCGCGGGTATCAATATCACCGCCAGCCATAATCCTCCGGAATACAACGGGTATAAGGTGTACTGGGAGGACGGCGCTCAGATCACGCCGCCCCATGACAGCGGTATCATGGGTGAGGTGAAGAAGGTGACGGATTACGCGACGGTTAAGACGATGGACAAGTCTGCTGCGATCTCTGCGGGGCTTTACCGGCAGATCGGTGCGGACATTGATGATCCGTATATTGCAGAGTTAAAGAGTCTGGTGCTTCACCAGGATTGTATCGATGCGGTGAAGGATGATCTGACGATTGTCTATTCACCTCTCCATGGAACCGGAAATCTGCCGGTGCGCCGGGTGTTGAAGGAGCTTGGATTCAGTAAGGTATACGTGGTTCCCGAGCAGGAGCTTCCCGATGGGAATTTCCCGACGGTCAGCTATCCCAACCCGGAGACAGAAGAGGCGTTCCAGCTGGGCTTAAAGCTTGGAAAAGAAGTAAATGCTGATTTGATTCTTGCAACAGATCCGGATGCGGATCGCCTTGGCGTTTATGTAAAGGATTCAGTAACTGGTGAATACCACTCCCTGACCGGAAATATGTCGGGATGCCTCATCGGTGATTATGTGATCAGCCAGCGCAGGGAGCGCGACGGTAAGCTGCCGGAGGATGGCGCGTTTATCAAGTCCATTGTTTCCACCAATATGGCTGATGCGATCGCAAAATATTACGGTATTGATCTGGTAGAGGTACTTACAGGCTTCAAATTTATCGGACAGCAGATTTTGAAGTTTGAGAACGAGGGCAAGGGCACGTATCTGTTCGGTATGGAGGAGAGTTATGGATGCCTGACAGGAACCTATGCGAGAGATAAGGATGCAGTTGTTGCTTCCATGACTTTATGTGAGGCGGCTGCTTACTATAAAACAAAAAATATGACGCTGTGGGATGCGATGATCGAGATGTATGAGCGTTATGGCTATTATAAGGATCATGTAGAGTCCATCACATTAAAGGGCATTGAGGGGCTGGCAAAGATTCAGGAGATCATGAATACTCTGCGCGCCGATGCACCGAAGGAGATCGGCGGCTATCAGGTGCTGGCAGTGCGCGATTACAAGGCAGACACGATCACCGACATGGCAAGCGGTGCGGTAAAACCGACCGGGCTTCCCGCTTCCAACGTGCTCTATTATGAGCTGACCGACGATGCGTGGGTGTGCGTTCGCCCGTCCGGCACAGAGCCGAAGGTGAAATTCTATATCGGGGTCAAGGGAACCTCGCTTGCGGATGCGGATGCGAAATCTGTTGATCTCGGGGAAAAGGTTCTGGGGATGATTCAAAAAATGATTTAAATCTTGGGAAAATAGGGAAATGAACTTGACAACCCTATAAAAACCAAGTATAAATATATGCGTAGGCGATTCGGAAGGAAAACGGTGTGCCGACAATATCTTGAAAAGAACAGAAATCCACAGGAGGAACAAATACTATGAATAAGTTGGAGTTAGTGTCAGCAAT
Organism: uncultured Lachnospiraceae bacterium; assembly: GCA_949132985.1. Taxonomy (GTDB): domain Bacteria; phylum Bacillota; class Clostridia; order Lachnospirales; family Lachnospiraceae; genus W0P33-017. The sequence continues at coordinate 8,425 of CASCGD010000079.1, read as the reverse complement.
GGCTGATAAGACAGGACTTTCGAAGAAGGACGCAGAAGCTGCTTTAAAGGCTTTTACAGATGTGATTGCAGAAGAGTTAAAAAAAGGTGAGAAAATTCAACTGGTAGGCTTCGGTACTTTTGAGGTGTCTGAGCGTTCAGCCAGAACCGGCAGAAATCCCCAGACCGGCAAGGAAATGACCATTCCTGCCTCCAAGGCTCCGAAGTTCAAAGCCGGAAAGGCCTTAAAGGATAGTGTGAACGCTTAATCCGCAGTAGCAGATATTTATTTTGACGGGCTTCTTTAAATAAGGAAGCCCGTTTCTTGTCCTATTTAGAAAAATAGCATTTAACATTTGATCGCGCCGCGGCAGACGGTGGATATGTCACTCTGTCTGATTGCGCATGGAGGTAAAACGGAGATGAGATTGGATAAATTTTTGAAGGTGTCACGCCTGATTAAACGGCGCACGGTTGCGAACGAAGCGTGTGACGCGGGGCGTGTCATGGTAAACGGTAAGGTGGCAAAGGCGTCGCTGAATGTAAAAGAAGGCGATGTGATCGAGATTCAGTTTGGAACGAAAACAGTGAAGGTGCGGGTGAAGGCGATCTTGCAGACGACGAAGAAAGAGGAGGCGGGGGAGCTGTTTGAGTATTTGTAGGGATTTGGATACCCGAACGCCGACGGCGGGAAGGTTATTCCCACAAAAGACACGCTTCCGCTTGGATAAAAACGTAGCGGATGCTAAGCTCGAAAATACCTCGCTAAGCACCGACGTTTTTATAACAGTCTTTTGTCGGGAATAACCTTCCCGCCGTCGGCTGGTTATTGGATGCGCGAATATTGCCAACGGGTGGGATATCGAATGTCTGAATACTGTCAGTAGGTAGATTATGGGTTATGCCGGTGTATTTATCACAGTCTGTGCTGGCTCGGGGTTATGTGCTGGTGGAGGATTGTCGGATGGGCGGAATGTTTAAAATCGGTTTGCGGTAACATATTCGTCCTACTTCCTGCATATAGATTATATGTGTAATATGTGAGAAGGAGGCGCGGCGCATGGATGAGAAGATGGCGACACATACACACAGGGTGTTGATGAATAACCGGCAGACAGGTAACTTCAGCGGAGTGCTGGATGTTCTCTCCTTTGATGTGAGTGAGATATTGCTGGAGACCGAGCAGGGGATGCTTCTGATTAAGGGAAAGGATCTGCATGTCAACCGGCTGACGCTTGAGAAAGGTGAGGTGGATATCGCCGGGAAGATTGATTCGCTCTCCTATTCGGATGTATCGGGCGGGCATAAGGCAGAATCCCTGCTGGGACGCATTTTCCGCTGATGCAGGTTCGGATGGTAAGCGCCGGCATCTATGAAGAGCTGGCATTGGTGTGTCTTTTTTTCCTGCTCGGTATCTTTCTGGCAGCGAGTTACGATGTGCTGCGCATTTTTCGGGGGTTGATTCCTCACGGACGGCTGATGATTAACCTGGAGGATTTGATTTACTGGATCTATGTGGCAATCGTTATCTTTGTCATGCTTTATGAGAAAAATGACGGACGGCTGAGGGGCTATGTCTTTGGCGGTCTGTTCGTGGGAACGGTCGTTTATGGCTGTACGTTCAGCCGAATTTGCGTACCGCCGATTATCGTTTTTTTGCGCCGTGTCTTTGGCTTCTTGTTAAAGCCGGTTCGAAAACTTTTCCGATATCTGCACGCTGAGGGAAAAAAGGGAGAAGCCTTTTGTGAAAAAGTGTGGACATGTCAGAAAAAACGGTTGAAAAAGATGTGGAAACTGGTTAAAATAGGCATATATAAACTCTGAGGGGCGGTTATTTATAAACAGATCCTTAGAGACAGAGGAAGTGATTTGATGAGCAGAGGCAGGGGAAAACAAAATCGACTGGCGAAGCTGAGTATCAGCTGTATGGTTTGTCTGCTGGTTATTTTAATGTCCACGCAGATCGTGAGGCTGTACCAAAAAAATCAGGAGCTGATTGAAAAGGAGAATACCTTTGAGCAGAAGAAGCTCGAGGAGGAAGCGAGAAGCAAGGAGCTGGAAGCTCTGGAAAAAACGATAAATTCCAGGGAATACATCGAACAGGAGGCTCATCGTTATGGTCTCTTTTACGATGATGAGATCATTTACCGGGAAAAGAAATGAGGTTTCGAGGTTTCTGCGTTTTCCGGTGCGGCTTTTATGTAAAGAGGTTCAAATAAATGAGGTGCCTATAATCGATTTAAATCGGGATTTGAAGGAGCGTTTTGACGAACGATTTTTCAAATCCTATATTTTTTTTGACAAATATCCCGTCAAAATTTTCATATAATGACCTTCGCAAATGCTTTCGTTTGGCTCCGTCTGTCCATGTTGTGCGCGGACAGCGGGACAGACTGATATAAAACTTATGTGGAGGTAGGCGACCATGAAAAAAGAACGCTACAGACAAATTTTGATCGCATTGATCGGGGCACTGATGTGCAGAATCGGTATCGGTGGATATTACCCGTTTTTGCCGGCGTATTATGCGGCGGCACTGCTGCGGGAGGAGGGGCGGGCGCTGCTTGGCGGCATGATGTTTTTTGGGATGGCGCTGACGCTGCCGGTCACGGACACTGCGCGTTATACGTTGGGAATGCTTGTGATCTATCTGGTGGTAAAAATCTGCGAGTGGATTGACCACAAATGCCTGATTGTTACGGCGGCGGTTTCGTCTGCGATCATAACAGTGTCCTTAAGCATTTGCGGCGATCTGCTGACAAAAAATATAAGGAATGATCTGCCGCTGAAGCTGATGGAGGGGATTATCTGCTTTGCAGGTGTATTTCTGTTTTCCAGACTGCTGTACTGGCTGCCGCTGCTTGTGGAGCGGGTTCCGGAGGGGCAGTCTTTGCGCGGGACGGATGAAAATCGTCTGATGGGCTATGCGGATTCCTTTGGAGAGCTTGCGCAGCTCTTTTCGGGACTAAAAATGCAGAAAAAAGATTTTACTTCTGAGGAGATGGGCCGGATACATAATGAGATCACGGGGCATATCTGCGCGGGCTGCTCCCAGTGCGCTCTCTGCTGGGACAAGCCGGATGCACCGATGTATCAGGCTCTTGCAGGGTATCTGACTGATATTTATCAGGTGGGCAAGGCGGGGGAAAAACCGCGGGAGGAATTGGAAAATCACTGCATTCGCAGTGAGGCGCTGGCCATGGAGGCGACGCGGGTGTTTGAGCGGGCGCGGCTGAATCTCTCCTGGTACAACCGCCTGCTCGAAAACCGCGCCATCATTGCGGAACAGATGGAAGCGATGGCATATATAATGGAAGATTGTACAAAGGATGCCATCGATTTGACAAAAAAGGAGCGCCCGGCGCTTACGACTCTGCGCTTTCTGGCAAAGGAGCAGGGGATTGTATTGCAGAACATCCGTCTGCTCGAGAAGAAAAACGGGCGCATCACCCTTTCGGTGGAGGCGCACTCAAAGCAGGGAAATTGTATCTCTGTGCGGGATCTGACAAAGGTGGTGGAGCGTGCGCTGGATCTGGATATGGTGCTGCACCGGGATTCCAAGTCGTTGATCGGCAAGCTGCCGGGGCCTTTTGTCTATGAGGAGGACACGCTCTATCACAGTACCTATGGGGTGGCACGGCTCATCAAGGACGGGGCGGCGGTTTCCGGCGACAATTTTTCTTATATGGAGAATCATGACGGACAGGCGGTGCTCATGCTCTCTGACGGGATGGGCTCCGGAAGCAGCGCTTGTAAGGAAAGCGAATTGGTGTTAGAGTTAATGGAGCGATTTTTGGAGGCGGGCTTTTCCAAGGAGACTGCGCTTCGGATGCTGAACGCTGCGTGTGTGCTGCACAACCAGGAGGACTCCTACTCTACGATGGATATCTGCGAGGTGGATTTGTATCAGGGGGATGTATCGTTTTATAAGATCGGCGCGGCGGCGGCATTCATCAAGCGCGGTCAGGAGATAGAGTGTATTCCCTGCGCGAATCTGCCGGTAGGGGCGCAGATGCAGGCAGGAATTGAGACGAACCGGTCGCATGTGACGGGCGGCGATTATGTGGTGCTCATGACGGACGGCGTATTGGAGCATCTGCATGTGCCTTCGCCGGAGCAGACGATGTGTGAAATTCTTGAGAGTGTTCAGGCTTCCAATCCGAATGAGATGGCGGGGGAGGTGCTGGAGAGGGTAACGCTTTTTACCGGAGGCAAGGTGAAGGACGACATGACCGTGCTGGTGGCAGGTATCTGGGAAAAATAGGAACGGGGAGCAATGAGGGACCAGTTTTTACAAAAGCTATTTATTGAATTAGAAGAAAATGAAATGATCGCGGCGAATGATCTGGTGTTTGCAGGCGTTTCCGGCGGCGCAGACTCTATGTGTCTGCTTGTGGTTCTGCTGGCATATCAAAGGCGTGTGGATTTTGAGATGCGGGTGATTCATGTGGAGCACGGAATCCGGGGTGCGGAGAGCGTGGCGGATGCGGCATATGTGAAGCGGTTTTGTGAAGAGCGGGGAGTGCCCTGTGAGATTGTCTGTGTGGAGGCCGTGGGATATGCGAAGGAGCAGGGGATTTCTCTGGAAGAAGCTGCACGCATTCTGCGCTATGAAGCGTTTGAGAGATGCGCAGGGCAGGAGGCGGGAGGCCGCCGCGTCCGTTTTGCTGTGGCACATCACAGAGAGGATCAGGCGGAGACGGTGCTCTGGCAGATGATACGAGGCAGTGATGTGCGGGGGCTGGGCGGAATGCATCCAAAGCGGGGGTGCATGATCCGGCCGCTGCTTCGTGTGAGCCGGGCCGAGATCGAGGATTTTCTGAATGCAAACGGGATTGGCTGGCGGGAGGATCGTACAAATACGTGTACGGACTATACACGCAACTGTATTCGCCGGGAGGTGCTGCCGGTGTTGAGCAGGCTGAACACGCAGGCAGCAGCGCATATTTTTGAGACGGCGGAGCGAATGAGGGAAACCGAGGACTTTCTGAGGGAGCAGACGGAGCGCTTGTATGAACGGTATGTACACTGCGGGCCGGAGAGGGTGCTGCTGTTAGAGGCGGCTCTTGTGGACGAGTCTCCTCTTTTGGTGCGGCGGGTGCTTTACGAAGCTCTATGCGTGGGCCTTGGCAGCGCAAAGAATATCGGCGCGGAGCATGTGCGGCTTTTGGGAGCACTGTTTTCCCTTCAGGTGGGGCGCGTTTTGCATCTGCCATATGGGGGACGGGCAAAGCGCGTCTACGGGGGCGTGAGACTTTTTGCGGGGGATGACGTAAAAGGCGGGCAGAGGAAGCCTTTCCCGGAAGATGCGGGGGGAAAGCTTTCTGTAAAGAGCTGCGTGGAGGATTTTTGTGCCGGAGGAGGCACGGAAAATATGCGGGGGATGGCGTTTTTGCCGGAGCAGGTGCGCATGGAGGTGCTCACAAATTTCGATTTGGCTGAAATTTCTAAAAAGAAGTATACGAAATGGTTCAACTATGATAGAATAAAAGATAATGTGCGGATTCGGCGGAGAGAAAGCGGCGATTATCTCGTCATTGACGGGGAGGGGCATCGGCAGAAGCTGTCTCGTTACATGGTCAATGAGAAGATCCCGCAGGAGGAGCGCGATGAGCTGCTGCTTGTCGCGGACGGCTCACATGTAATGTGGGTGATTGGCCATCGAATCAGTGATTATTACAAGGTGGATGAAAACACAACGAAAGTGTTGAAAGTACAGTTAAGCGGAGGAAAAGAGGATGAGTGAAGCAGTTCGTGAATTGATCTCTGAGGCAGACGTGGACGAAAAAATCGCGGAGCTGGGGAAAAAGATCAGTGAGGACTATGAGGGCGAGAGTGTATTTTTGCTGTGTATCTTAAAGGGCGGCGTATTTTTCACAACCGAGCTGGCAAAGCGTATCCGTGTTCCGGTGTCTTTGGATTTTATGTCTGTGTCGAGCTACGGTGCGCAGACGGAGTCATCCGGCGTGGTGCGGATTGTGAAGGATCTGGACACCTCGATTGAGGGAAAAAATGTGCTGGTCGTGGAGGATATTATCGATACCGGACGTACCCTCGCGTATCTCATGGACAATTTAAAACAGCGTAATCCCAAATCATTAAAACTGTGCGCTCTGTTAGACAAGCCGGAACGGCGTGTGACGGAGGTGTCTGTGGACTATAGAGGATTCCAAATTCCCGATGAGTTTGTGGTGGGCTACGGAATGGATTACGATCAGAAATATAGAAATCTTCCCTACATTGGAGTGGTAGAGTTTGCGTAACTGTTTACAGCCGGGGGAATCCAGAGGATTTTCGGGCTGACGAGGAACGATTGCATAGAAAAAGGGAAGCGAAGGAGGTTTATTTTGAAACGAAATTATCGGGGAGCCATGCTCTACATTGTGTTGATCCTTGTTGTGATCATCCTGTGGTTCGTTTTTGGAACGGGCGGTGGCAGTACCAGTGATTATAATATATCAATTTTTGAGCAGGATCTGGAAGCGTCAAAGGTGGCGGCGGTGGATGTTCAGCCGAGCAGAGATATTCCCACCGGAACCGTGACCGTTACCTTATCCGATTCCATTCAGCGCAGCTTCTACGTGTTTGATACGCAGAGTGTGATCGAGCTGATGGAGGAGTATCATTTTACAAACTACGCAATGCAGAAGGTACCCTCCGAGAGCTGGCTGACTTCGCTGCTTCCGCTTTTGCTGGTGTTTGCGGCAATGTTTATCCTCTTTACGATCATGAATAATCAGGCGGGCGGCGGCGGAAATGCACAGATGATGAATTTTGGCAAAAGCCGTGCGCGCATGAGTACAGAGAGTGATAAGAAGATCGGCTTTCACAGTGTAGCAGGCCTCAAGGAGGAGAAGGAGGAGCTTGAGGAAATCGTAGATTTTCTGAGAGCGCCCGGAAAATATACAAAGCTCGGCGCGAGAATTCCGAAGGGAGTGTTGCTTGTAGGCCCTCCCGGGACCGGAAAAACTTTGTTGGCGAAGGCCGTGGCAGGCGAGGCGGGTGTGCCGTTCTTTAGCATTTCCGGTTCTGATTTTGTGGAAATGTTTGTCGGCGTGGGCGCTTCCCGCGTGCGCGACCTGTTTGCAGAGGCAAAACGCAATGCGCCCTGTATCGTCTTTATCGACGAGATAGACGCGGTGGCAAGGCGCCGTGGAACCGGTATGGGTGGCGGCCATGACGAGCGCGAGCAGACATTAAACCAGTTATTGGTAGAGATGGACGGCTTTGGAGTCAACGAGGGCATTATTGTGATGGCTGCGACCAACCGTGTGGATATTCTTGACCCGGCTATTATGCGTCCCGGACGTTTCGACCGGAAGGTGACGGTGGGCAGGCCGGATGTGGCGGGCAGAAATGAGATTTTAAGGGTTCACGCGAAAAATAAGCCTCTGGCGGAGGATATCAATTTAGAGCAGATTGCACAGACTACCGCAGGCTTTACCGGTGCAGACCTGGAAAATCTGCTGAATGAATCCGCGATTCTTGCTGCAAAGAAAAACCGGGGATTCCTCGTTCAGGACGATATCAAGGAGGCCTTTGTAAAGGTTGGCATCGGCGCCGAGAAGAAGAGTAAGATTATTTCAGAGAAGGAAAAACGAATTACGGCGTTTCACGAGGCGGGGCATGCGATTCTGTTTCATGTGCTTCCCGATGTGGGACCTGTGTATACCGTATCTGTCATTCCCACCGGAAGCGGTGCGGCGGGTTATACCATGCCCCTGCCTGAGAAGGATGAGATGTTCAACTCGAAAAAGAAGATGCTCCAGGAAATTGTGGTTGATCTCGGCGGTCGCGTGGCAGAGGAGCTGGTGTTTGACGATATTACGACCGGCGCTTCGCAGGATATCAAGGAGGCTACTGCGATGGCCAAGGCGATGGTCACAAAATATGGCATGTCCGAGCGGGTCGGCCTGATTAATTACGACAACGACGAGGACGAGGTGTTCATTGGCCGTGACCTGGCGCATACGAGAGGTTATGGTGAGAGCGTTGCAAGCTCCATCGATGAGGAGATTAAACGAATCATCGATGAGTGCTATGCGGAGGCAAAGAAGATTATTTTGGAGAACCGCGGCGTTCTGGACGCGTGTGCAGAGCTTTTGGTTCAAAAGGAAAAGATCTCAAGGGATGAATTTGAAGCGCTGTTTGATTAAAATGAGACATGAATTGTGCAATATGGAGAGGGGATTTCATGGAGTGTGACAAAGAATGATGTAAAAGTGCACAAAAACAAGGTGCTATTTTTGTGAACTTTGTGCACACTTCTTTGGTGAACCATGGTATTATACTACTTGTAAAACCCCAATACATTATATGGTTTTTGCTACACCCCATAGTAAAAATACCTTCTCCTAAAAAGACAGTGACTTACGTCCTGTCTTTTTTACTTTATGTGCAGGGCTGCTATGTCTGATTGTGCAGCCACATAAGAAATATGATTGATC
>CASCGD010000078.1 GCA_949132985.1 uncultured Lachnospiraceae bacterium | reverse complement strand
TGTACCTGCTACCGGATGCTGGAAACGGGTCGGATTTGTGGAGTTACCGGTGATGGATACACCCACGTTTTCCATGTGCATGATCGCAACACCCTCCTGAACGTCATCCGCTCCGTAGCACTTAACGGTTGCGCGAAGCCCCTCAGAGTAAGCCTTCTCGTAAACAACGTTTACCTTTGCCTCCTTGTAGTCGTACTGAGTCTCCACGAAGGTGAAACCGTTGATACGGGAGATGATCTGCGCCGCATCCTTTCCAAGGCCATTTAAGATCACGCGAAGCGGTTTCTGGCGAACCTTGTTTGCCTTCTCTGCAATACCGATGGCACCCTCAGCGGCCGCAAAGGACTCATGTCCTGCCAGAAAGCAGAAGCACTCAGTCTCCTCCTCCAGCAGCATCTTGCCAAGGTTTCCGTGTCCAAGACCTACCTTGCGGTGATCCGCAACGGAGCCGGGGATACAGAATGCCTGAAGTCCTTCACCGATAGCTGCAGCAGCGTCCGCCGCGCGAAGTGCACCCTTCTTGATTGCGATGGCAGCACCTACCGTATATGCCCAACATGCGTTCTCAAAGCAGATGGGCTGAATTTTCTTTACCTGATCGTATACGTCCAGACCGGCATCCTTCGTGATCTTCTCAGCCTCTTCGATGGAGCTGATGCCATAGCTGTTTAACACAGCGTTAATCTGGTCAATTCTTCTCTCATATGATTCAAATAATGCCATTTTTATGGTTCCTCCTTTTCTACTTGTCTTTTTGATTACTCACATCGGGGATCGATGATCTTTGCTGCATCCTGCACACGGCCATACTGACCCTTTGCCTTCTCCCATGCAGTGTTCGGATCATCACCCTTTTTGATGAAGTCAGTCATCTTTCCAAGAGAAACGAACTGATAGCCGATAACCTCATTGTCGGCATCCAAAGCGATACCGGTTACATAGCCCTCTGCCATCTCCAGGTAACGGACACCCTTTTCCTTGGTCGCGTACATCGTACCAACCTGTGAACGGAGTCCCTTTCCAAGATCTTCTAAGCCTGCGCCGATCGCAAGTCCGTCATCGGAGAACGCGCTCTGCGTACGTCCATAAACGATCTGTAAGAACAGCTCTCTCATAGCGGTGTTGATCGCATCACAGACAAGGTCTGTGTTGAGCGCCTCCAGAATCGTCTTACCCTGCAAGATCTCGGCAGCCATCGCAGCGGAGTGTGTCATACCGGAGCATCCGATCGTCTCAACAAGTGCCTCCTCGATGATACCGTTCTTCACATTCAGAGACAGCTTACATGCGCCCTGCTGGGGAGCACACCAGCCGATACCGTGTGTAAATCCGGAAATATCCTCAATTTTCTTTGAGTGCACCCATTTTCCCTCTTCAGGAATCGGAGCCGGCTCATGCTTTGCGCCCTTTGCGATGGGACACATGTTTTCAACTTCCTTTGTGTAAATCATTGTAAAGTCTCCTTTCAATAATTAGTATTTGATATATGCACCTAGTGTGCTGACCGTATGATATTCAGCCAAACCTCCTTGCCTATCCGCCCATCTGCCGCGTTGGATTTTCTATCCGTAGCCACCGCTACGCCGCCGAAAATCCGCCTTGCAGATGAGCGAATATTCGGCGGAGTTTCGCCAGATATAATACGGTTAGCACACTAGTACTTTGACCAAAAACATTGTCAAAGCCTTAACATATTTCTTATATTCTCTCACATTTTGTAAAAATCGTCCATACTTATATGGAAATTTTTTCTCTCTTCAATAATCAAAGGTCTCCAGATCCCACCCGGTGGATTCCCCCGCATCCATACTACCGAGAAGTCTCATATCCTCCTCTGCAAGCTCAAAATTAAAGATGTCCACATTTTCAAAAATACGTTGTTCGTGCACGGATTTCGGTATCGTGATACAATTGCTTTGAATATCCCACCGCAAAACAATCTGCGCCGGTGTCTTTTTATACTTTTCGGCAAGCGCCTGAATTTCGGGAAGCAGAATGTTTCCGCGGGCCAGCGGCGCCCATGCCTCCACATAGATGTTCTGCTTCTGGCACCATTCTACCAGCTGTTGCTGGTTAAAAAGCGGATGACGCTCTATCTGGTTGACCGCCGGAAGCGTTCCCCCGTTCTCCGTCAGCCATCCGATATGGCGCGGCTTACAGTTGCAGACACCGATTGCACGGATTTTACCTTCCGCACACAACTCCTCCATCGCCTTCCACGTCTCCTGCAGACGCTCTTTCTGCTGTCCCGGCCAGTGAACCAGAAACAGATCCAGATAATCCGTCCGCAGCTTCTCTAAGCTCTCGGCAAAAGAAGCCCTGGTTTTCTCGTAACCCGTATTTCCCAGATCCACCTTGCTCGTCAAAAAGATTTCCTCCCGCGCAGCACCCGATCTTTCCAGTGCTTCACCCAGCAAGTGCTCGTTTTTGTACATCTGCGCCGTGTCAAAGCTTCTGTAGCCGGCTTTCAGCGCCCAGTCCACCGCGTGCAGCATCTCCTCCATATCCAGTGTTTTGTAGACGCCGAGGCCGAAGATTGGCATTTTTACACCATTGTTTAGCGTTACATTGTACATGGTTGTCTCCTTTCCTCTCTACTCCGGGCATGCAGCAGCATGTACCATGTGCGGCACGCTCCCGTTTCGGTTTTTTTGTTATTACGGATTCCTTACTCTCTGATGGCCGCAATCTCACCCTGTTTTTTATAAATGCTGTTCGCAGGCACCACGCCCCGCACGGACGAGAGCGGGTAAACCCGGCTGTTTCGGCCGATGAGTGTTCCGGGATTTAAAACGCTGTTGCAGCCCACCTCCACATGGTCCCCCAGCATTGCACCAAATTTTTTGCGGCCGGTCTCCATCCGGGCTTCGCCGCTTTTTACGACGACCAGCGTCTTATCGGACTTGACGTTTGAGGTGATGGAGCCTGCACCCATATGGGACTTGTAGCCCAGAATCGAATCCCCTACGTAGTTGTAGTGCGGCACCTGAACGCCATTGAAGATAATGTCATTTTTGATCTCCGTGGAGTTGCCGACCACGGCACCCTTTCCGATGATAGCCGAGCCGCGGATAAAAGCACCGTGGCGGACCTCAGCGTCCTCGTCGATGATGAGCGGCCCATTTAGGCATGCACTTTCCGCTACCTTTGCGGATTTTGCCACCCAGATATCCTCCCCGCGCTTCTCGTAGACCGTTTCATCCAGTGTGGCTCCAAGCACACGCACATAGTCTGCGATGCCGCCTAACGCCTCCCACGGATAAGTAAACTTTGCCAGATAATCTCCCGCTATCGTCTGTGACAAATCATATAACTCCTTAATTTCACACTGCTTCATCCTTTTATTCTCCTTATTTTGATTTCCGCGCCTTTGCTGCGCCCGATTTTGTTATTGTGCCCCGGCGTGACGATGCCGCCGTCTTCCCACGCGGTCCCGTTTCCCTGTAAAACTGCGCCGCCGCGTCAAAATACGTGCGCAGCGCATACCGATGATTCACCTGCATAACGCCCTGTGTCCGGGAGCGGATAAAGTGCTCCAGCTTCCGCATATATTCATCCGGCGTGATGCTGCCCTCCGCTACATAGGTCAGTCCCTTCTCCCAGCTGGCAGTCAGCTCCGGGTTGAGCAGAGAGCGAATCGATGCGTTCACCACATCAAAAATCATCTCCCCCATAAGCGTCGGTGTGATCGTCTGTGTCTTTTTGTTTAGTTCCAGATATTTATTTTTAATCAGCTTCGCGATGATCTCGGCGCGGGTCGCGCTGGTACCGATACCGCTGCCCCGAATCTGCGCCCGAAGCTCTTCATCCTCGATGAGCTGCCCTGCGTTTTCCATGGCCAGCACCATGGAGCCGGATGTGTAGCGTCTGGGAGGAGACGTCTCCCCCTCCCTGATCTCATAATCTGCCACAGGAAGCTTCATCCCCTTTTTCAGGCCCTCCACAAGCTGCAGCATCCCCGCATCGAAAGTCTCCTCCTTAAAAGCCCCTTCCTCCTGCTCCTGTGCATCCTTTTTCTCATCCGCACCCCTTTTCTTGTCCTTGGAAAAGGAATATTCCATCACCTGCAGATAACCCTTATCCTGCAGCGCCTTAAAGCCCGTAAAAAATTTTTCCTGCCCGATTTGCGTCACCAGATTCACCTTGCGGTACACCGCCGGGGGATAAAAGACTGCCAGAAAACGGCGCACGATCACCTCATATACCTTCACAGCCAGATCACTCAGCGAGTTTAGCGCACGGATGCCCTGTCCGGTGGGGATGATCGCATAGTGGTCGGTGATCTGCTTATCGTTCGTATAGCGGGTGTTTGCGATTTTTTTGTAAGAGCCCTTCTCTAAAATCTCCTCCGCAAATTTTCGGACACCGGGAATGTCTTTCAGTCCCCCGAGGTTTCTATGTATCTCCTTCGCCACCGCAGTGGAGAGCACCCTTGCATCCGTCCGGGGATAGGTCACCAGCTTTTTCTCGTACAATTCCTGCACAATTTTCAGGGTCTGGTCGGGACTGATCTTGAAAAATTTGGAGCAGGTATTCTGCAGCTCCGCCAGATTAAATAAAAGCGGCGCATTTTTCGATTCCTTTTTCTTTTCTACCGAGACAACCGTGGCCATCTGAGGATCCAGCGCCTGCAAAGAGGCCACCAGCGTCTCTGCATCCCTTTTCTCCTTAAAGCCGTTGTCCTTGTACAGCCTCGGCGACTGAAAACAGGCCGAACCCTCCACGGCCTTCCACTCGCCCTCCAGCCGTACATCATCCCGTGACAACACGCTAAAAACACGATAAAAGGGCGTTTTTACAAAAGCGCGGATTTCCCGCTCCCTGCGCACCACCATCCCCAGCACACAGGTCATGACACGCCCCACCGAGATCACCACATAGCGCTCATGCAGATAATCTGCCACCGCATCCCCGTAGCGCAGCGTCAGAAGCCGGGAAAAATTGATTCCCATCAGGTAATCCTCTTTTGCCCGCAAATACGCGCTGGCGGAGAGGTTGTCGTACTCGGATAAATCCTTCGCCTCGCGGATCCCCCGCAAAATCTCCTCCTGCGTCTGGGAGTCGATCCAGACACGCCGCCGCTCCTTGTTTTTCACACCGGCCATCTGTTCCACCAGACGGTAAATGTATTCTCCTTCCCGTCCCGAGTCGGTGCAGACATAGATGCGGGATACATCCCGACGGTTCAAAAGCCCCGCCACAATCCGGTACTGCTTTGCCGCGGAGGAGATCACCTCGTATTTAAATTCCTGCGGAATAAAAGGAAGCGTGGAGAGCGACCATTTTTTATATTTTTCATCGTATGCCTCGGGATAGCTCATGGTCACCAGGTGCCCCACGCACCAGGTCACAATGGCCTCCTCCGATTCCAGGTAGCCGTCGCGCCGCTTCATGTCAAGCTCCAGCGCCTTCGCAAACTCCTGTGCCACGCTGGGCTTCTCTGCAATATACAGTTCTTTTGCCATCATTTGATTCCTTTTGAGTTCAGTTTAGCCGGTTTCACCGTGACTCTTACAGCTCTTTCATGTCAATCGGTATAAATCGCTCATCCTGCTTTGCCAGCGCCAGCAGCTCCGGCGCAAACTCCGTGGCCGTAAACAAAAAAATGTGCTTCGGAGCCAGGCGTGCCTTTTTTAATGTCTGCGCCAGCTTTGCCAGATCCTCCGCAGTCATGGCAGGCTTTGACCAGTTGCAGGCACCCACCAGCGTATTGCGAACCGCATCCTGTGCCACGATGTCCACGGTTCCCTGTTTGCCGATCCATGTGCCGATCTTTGTCACTGCAAGCGGCAGCTTATTCACCCGGTTCATCAGCTCCATGTACTCGACGCAGACCTGAACAAAGTAGCGGTTCATATACTCCTCAATACCAGGCTCGATGTATGTTTCGTAAAATTCATCCGGCGTACACATGTGCAGCCCGGACAGATGCGGATACACAAAATGAAACCAGAAATTAATATAGTGGTCCCGTATTTGATACAACCCCTTTTGTGCGTTCCGCTGTCCGCCTGTCTCAAAGGAGGCCGCCTTCTCGATCACGTCGAACTCCATGAGATTTTTCAGGTAAACCGAAATCTTTGCCCGGGAAAATCCGGTCAGGTGATAGAGGTCATTCAGCTTCCGGTTACCCGCCGCAATCGCCGCAAGAATCGTGTCATACACAGATAACTCCCTCAGCCGTCCGGAGATATACTGCTCCGCCTGGCCGAACAGGTATCCGTAGGGGGAGAGCACATTCCGGCACACGCTTGTCTTAAAATCCAGTTTCTGGTTCCAGCGGGTCACATACGACGACACGCCGCCGATGACACCGTAAATCTGCACCACCTCCGCAACGGACAGATCCGGGTAAGCGCGCACAAGGTCGAGAAACGAGAGATCCTCCAGCTTAATCGTCTCCTTGATTTTCTTTTTGTGATCTCCAATACATTCCGCCATCTCCTGCTCCACCCACGCCACGTCGCTGCTGGCCAGAATAATCTGCACCGGCCCCGGATAGAGCCGCTTGTCACGCAGCTTAACGATAGAATCCATAAATTCCGGTTCCTTTTTCACAATATACTGAAACTCGTCGATGACGACCACCAGCTTGCTGGCGTTTCCGCTTTTTACCCGGTTAAAAATCTCATTGTAAGTGCCCCTCTGCAGCTTCACATCAAAGGTCTGCTCCACCTCGGACGCCATCTGGCGGTACTGCTCCAGAGGAGACGCCTGTCTCGCCCGGTAATAGAAGGAGCGCTTATCCTGCAGATAGACGCGCAGCATCGCCTCCTTCTCACAGCCCTCTCTTCCGTATAATAAAACAATGCTGTTTCCCTGTGCTCCATAGTTCGCGTTTAAACTGCGAATCTGTGCCGTTCGAACGATCATAGAAGCTCTCCTTTTCCGATGTAAAATGGGAAGCCCCAAGGCCTCCCATTTATTATAAGCAACACTTAACTTTTGTACAATGGATTTTCAAAAATTAAATCACTTTTTTACAATGTACCCCTGAGCCTTCAGCGTCTCGGCACATAAAACGGCTCCGCCTGCCGCGCCGCGCAGCGTATTGTGGGACAAACCGATAAATTTCCAGTCGTAAACGGTGTCCTCGCGCAGGCGCCCCACGCTGACGCCCATTCCGTTCTCGTAATTCACATCCAGGCTCACCTGCGGGCGGTTGTCATCCTCCAGATACTGAATGAACTGCTTCGGCGCGCCCGGCAGAGAAAGCTCCTGGGGCAGACCGGAAAAGGTGCGCAGCTTTTCCACGAGCTGCTCCTTCGTCGGCTTCTTTTTGAACTTTACAAACACGGCTGCGGTATGTCCGTCCAGCACCGGAACACGCACGCACTGGCAGGTGATCACGGGCGTACTGGCCGGAACAATCACACCGTCCTTCACCTCGCCCCAGACACGAAGCGGCTCCTTTTCGCTCTTTTCCTCCTCGCCGCCGATGTAGGGGATAATATTGCCTTCCATTTCCGGCCAGTCCTTAAAAGTCTTTCCGGCGCCGGAGATCGCCTGGTAGGTCGTCGCCACCACCTCGTAAGGCTCGAACTCCTTCCAGGCGGTGAGCACCGGCGTGTAGCTCTGGATCGAACAATTTGGCTTTACCGCAATAAAGCCACGGGTTGTCCCAAGGCGCTTTCTCTGGGACTCGATAACCGCAAAATGATGCGCGTTGATCTCCGGCACTACCATCGGCACGTCCGGTGTCCAGCGGTGGGCACTGTTGTTGGAGACAACCGGCGTCTCCGTCTTTGCGTAGGCTTCCTCGATCGCCCGGATCTCGTCCTTGGTCATATCCACCGCGCTGAACACAAAATCCACCTCAGAGGCAACCGCTTCTACCTCATTTACATTTTTTACGATCAAATGTTTCACTGCCTCAGGCATCGGCGTCGTCATCTTCCACCGTCCGCCCACCGCCTGCTCGTAGGTCTGCCCCGCACTGCGCGGGCTCGCCGCGATCGTCGTCACCTCAAACCACGGATGATTTTCCAAAATAGAGATAAAGCGCTGTCCGACCATTCCGGTCCCACCTAAAATCCCGACTCTTAATTTCTCGCTCATAACTGTCATTGTCTCCTTTTTCTCTTTCACGCCGTCTGTACCGCCTTTTACGATCGATCTGCACATCTGAAATCTGCCTGCACATCCGGCAGTATTTGTCCGTCTCACACGGACAGTTGTATTTTCCGTCTAATACTAATATAAAAAACACAAAAAAGCAAGGGAAATTTTATACAAAATCCTTTGTGATCACCGCAAAGGCACAGGGCTTTCTCCCGTCGATCACCTCGTAGACCACATGCTGACAGCCCGCATCCACAAAAACTGCCGTCGCGAATCCAGGTCAGACTTCCGCCTGAAATCCGCGCCAGGTGCTTCCGGCAGCCGGACTGATCTTTCATCGGGCGTCCGGGCAGACGTTTCCGTGCAGAAACATCAGGCACCCGGACAGACGTTTCCGTGCAGAAACCGTCTCAATCAGATCTAAAGACCCGCGATTTTATTCCGGAACATCGCTATGCTCCTCCAACAAGGCATCTGTCGGATGCTTTTCAGCTTCGTCCTCAAAAATCGTAATCTTTTCCCCGTCTCCGATCTCCCACTCCCCGGCGAGATAAGCACGCTCCATCTCAATGACCGTCCGCATCGCCTCCGGTCCGGGGGCTCCGATGGTCAGTCGCTTCTCTACGCACGTCTTCATAGAGACCGCCTCGTAGAGATCCTCCTCAAATACCGGACTGACGGCTTTGAGTTCCTCAAGCGTCAGCTCGTCAATCGCCTTGTCCTTTTCAATGCAGTACAAAACAAGCTTCCCGATAATTCCATGGGCATCCCGAAAAGGCACGCCGTGGTTCACAAGATAGTCCGCCGCATCCGTGGCATTCGTGAAGCCGCCGTTGGCAGACGCGTACATTTTTTCTCTATTAAATTTCATTGTGTCAAGCATTCCGTTAAAAAGAGCAATGCACCCTTTGACCGTATCCATCGCGTCAAAGGAAAGCTCCTTATCCTCCTGCATGTCCTTATTGTACGCAAGCGGAATACCCTTCATCGTCGTGAGCAGGCTCATCAGAGCGCCGTAAACACGTCCGGTCTTGCCCCGCACCAACTCTGCAATATCGGGATTTTTCTTCTGGGGCATGATCGAGCTGCCCGTGCTGTAGGCATCGTCGATCTCCACAAACTGATACTCATTCGAATTCCAAATGATAATCTCCTCACAGAACCGCGACAGATGCATCATAATCGTCGATGCCGCCGCCAAAAACTCGATCAGATAATCCCGGTCTGAAACACCGTCCATGCTGTTTAAGGTCGGCCCGTAAAAGCCCAACAGATCCGCTGTCATCTCCCGGTCCAGCGGATAAGTGGTGCCCGCCAGCGCACCGGAGCCAAGGGGACAGTAATTCATGCGCACATAAATGTCGTAGAGACGCAGGCGGTCGCGCTTGAACATCTCAAAATAGGCGCCCAGATGATGCGCCAGTGTGATGGGCTGCGCCTTCTGCAGGTGGGTAAAACCCGGCATGAGTGTCTCCACATGCTCCTCCATCAGCTTCAGTATTGTCTCCAGAAGCTGCTTTAAAAGGTCGTCGGTTTCCAACACCTGAAGTCTTGTAAAAAGCCGCATGTCCAGCGCCACCTGATCATTGCGGCTGCGCCCCGTATGAAGCTTCTTCCCCACATCCCCAATGCGTGAGATCAGCGTCGCCTCCACAAAGCTGTGAATATCCTCATATTCACTTCCAATCTCAAGAACACCGTTCTCCACATCGGCACGGATTGCGCAAAGACAGTCCACAATCTGCGCGGACTCCTCCTCGGATAAAATCCCCTGCCTGCCCAGCATAATCACATGAGCGATGCTGCCCTCAATATCCTGCTTGAAAAACTTTTTGTCAAATCCAATGGACGCGTTAAAATTATAGACCAGCTGGTCTGTCTCTTTTGTAAAGCGTCCTCCCCACAACTGTGCCATTCCTGTTCCTCCTTTTCAATCGGTAGCGGCACGCGATGCTTCGCATCACCTGCCAGGTCGTCGGAAGGCATTCCAAAAATGCTTCGCATTTTGCCTTCCTCCTATTGCCTGCCTTTTGGCATACAGGTATACCCGCAGGGTATTGTTCTACTTTACGATTACATACGCCTATTTTAACGTTTCAGGAACGATTTCGCAACAACAGAATTAACACTCCTAAAATGTTCACAAAATGGCAGCGCAATTTTTGTTGAATATTTAGCATTTTCCGCCGCTGCTACTACCGGTTGACAAAAAGAACTGCTAAAATGGTGGTATCGCAACCGGCGGTCCTGCTATCCTTCTGGTATAAAATAAAAACGAGGAGATCTGACTATGAATATCGCAGACAGAATACAAAGCTTACGGAAAGCAAAGGGCATCCTGCTTTCCGCTATTTTGAAACGACAACCGACTACCTTCTGCGCGGCGTCGAGCCGGCACGTCCGTTCCGGACCAGGAAAAGTGGAGCACCATACCCTTCTTTCTCATCGGCACAATGATCAACGCGATCGGCCTGATTGCCATGGTTCCCAAAAAACAGGCGTGTAAAAATAAAATTTGCTCCTGCGGCAAAATGGCATCCGCATCCCCTGAAGCCAACGTACAAAAATCAATAAAAATCTGAAGCAAAACCGGTAAAAATATCCATGCATGTCCAGCCACATACGAACCGCACGGCTCATCCCGAAGCTTTACACACTTCCAGAACAAGAGCGAAAACAGCAGGAAAACAATCATTTCGGAAACAAACATATAAACATAATTTCCGATAAGTGTAAACCGCCACTCGTTAAACAGCACCGGCAGAAAATATGAGACAGCGACTCCTGTTATTTCCCACATAACATAAGCGCCAATTGAAAAAGCAATTGGATAAAAATATTTCTTTTTTCATAAAGTGAAGCCCCTCCGACGCACGTACAATATTTCCACGCATATTTATCCCAGCAATGAGACCGGATTATTTTTGTCCTTATTGGCCACCGTGTGGTTTGCATAGGTATCCCACGTCGGTTCATAGTCAGCGCTTGCCTGATTGCCCCACATATCCCAGCCTTCCCGCACGCCTCTGGCAAAAAGCTCGATGCGCGGGCCCTGGCTGCACGCTTCGATAATCGGCGTAATCTCATCCGGTTTGCGGCTGTGCTCCCGTTTCATGGCTCTGATTAAATTCACCTGTGAACGCGCAGGCTGCAAAGTCCGGTTCGGCGCGCTTTTTTTCTTAATTCCGAAAAGAAGCAGCTCCGTAACATTCCGAAAATAGAATCCGACTCCCCGCCCATCCGGCTGTCCATCCTTTCTGACCTTTTCCCAGACAATATTTGCCTTGTACTCAAACCCCCACGCATCCATAACAGCCAGGCCATCGGGAAGCAGCGCGTTTGGTACCCATAAATATAGCTGCGCTTTTTCATCGGCAATCTCTGCAACCGGCAGGCGTTTAATTTCGTCAAGCGTCATAGTTTCATAGCGTGCAAGCCGTTTGTGCTCGGGAGCAACCTTTCCTGTCCTGTTTTGAAATTGCCACGGTGGATCCGCATAGATCGTATTATATTTCTTATCTCTCGTAAAAAGCCGTAAGCTCTCTACAGTACTGGTTAAGCCTGCCATATCCCTTCACACATTCCTTTCCTATTCCGATTGCTAAAACGGGACAGCCGCCGTTGCGGCGCGAATCAAGCCGATAACGCAGCTTGCCCATCCATGTGGTACTGGCTCCATATTTTTTCATCAGCGGCTGGCCATTGTCGTCTTTCGTCTGCTTAAAAATTTCATTTAATTCCTCCGAACGCGTGACAATCACTCCCACGTCAACAAGTCCACAGTCAAAATATGTTCTCATTGCCAGCAGATCACGGTCAAACGTCTGGTCTTTGCTGTTCCACTCCAGATCGAAAGCAACCTTATTTTTCAAAAAATCTATGTTATGTCCATCTATGTACCCTTCGATCGTTTCAACCTCACAGGGCTGATCAGCAAAACGTCCTCTTCTTTGCACAGTCTGTCTCGGATATTTCTTCACCGTCAGATCGGCGCTGATCCGTATCTCCCTCCAGCCAAGCGGATATAAAACGTCATCAAATTTTTTGGGAATCGGTGATTCATTTCCGCCCGACGTCCGTATGTCACACAACGTAAGCTCCAGATGCCGCAGGCTCTCCTGTAGCTCCTCCCATTCCGGTAAAAACGCATCATGGAGTATTTCCAGCGCATGCCCATAGCTATAAAACTCAAATTTTCCAATGATATCCTTGTCAACATATTTCTCTAAATCCAATATATTCCTCCGTAATATTTCTCTTAATCCCGTATGCCTCGCTACGCTGCCGATTCCTGTTCTGAGCGGCGTTTCCAAACCCGATACACAAATTCCGGACTTCCCTCAAATTTTCCAATCCACTTAGGCAAGTATACAGCAATCCATACGAAAAAGCAACGGGTTTTCAACACTTGTAATTGAATGCCCCTCACGAAAAAAGAATCCTGCCCGCAGGATTCTTCCCAAAACCCATATTCGAATATGCAGAATACAAATAACCGATCATTAATAATAAGCCTTCTGGTTTGCCACCAGAAACTGAATGCCGTCCTGAGAACGCAAAATCTCCAGATTTTCCCTGGAAATATTGCCGTCCGTGATAATCATATTAATATCTTCCACAGAACATATCTTTGCAAAATAGACTTCACCGAATTTTGTGCTGTCACAGAGCAAAATTGTCTTGTTCGCACGCACCAGAAGCTTCTTTTGAGAAGTGGCAAGGTCATAATCACTCACTGTCGCTCCCTTCGCCAGGCTGAAGCCCGTACAGGAAAAGAATACTTTGTCGACGTTGATCTTATCTACTGCCGCCTCGTCAAAGTCCACATAATAGTAATGCTTCCTGACAAACCCGCCGAGAATAAACACCTTGTGATCTGTGTTGTCGTCCAGCCATTTTGCAATGTTCAAATCATTCACCACAATCGTAAGATCCTGTTTATTCACCAGTGTCTGCGCAAGCGCCATCGTGGTGGTACCTGCCAGAATCGCAAGGGTATCCCCGCTTTCAATTTCCTGGTTTGCCGCAAGAGCTATGCTCTCCTTCTCCTGTATATTGTCTTTCATTCGCATGGAGACAAAAGATTCTTTTCCTACTCTCGCAACGCTGAGGGCAATCGCCCAGCCATGTGTTCTTTTAATCAATCCGTTTCGTTCCAGTGTCGTCAGATCATTTCTCATCGTCGATGCCGATACATGAAAGAGCTCTACCAGATCATTTACATGAACTCTCTTTACCTCTTCGATATATTCTTTTATTAATCTTTGACGCTCTTCCACAGAATATCCTGTACTCGCTGACATTTTTTATCGTTTTCTCTTTCTTCCAATTTTTTGTTTCATCTTCTGTTTTGCCGCCTTCTTATCATAGTCCTCTATTTCCGCTACCGCTTCCAGATAAAAACAAATAGGTATCTGGTCCGGAAAACAGTTCAGCAACACCTGATTTCCCTTCAGGCTTTCTACCTGTCCGCGCACTCCGTCAACCGTATATACGATCGTCCCTCTCTCAACGCTGTTAAGCATAACCGCATTGTCTTTTCTGAGCTTGCGCTCCGGTCTGACAAGGAGCAAATAAATGCACAGTACGAGGAGCAAAATTATAACTACACTGACAATCATTTCTTTTTCCCCTCCCCATGCGGATTCACCTGGTCAAGTCCCCATTTTGCAATCTCAAGGCGTGTCCCGGAAGCCTCCACCTCAACGATCACCGTGTCCTCTCCCACCTTCTGTATCCGCCCCTTAAGGCCGTTTTTCGTGATAACAACATCGCCCCTGCGCAGAGAAGCGATACGCTCCTGCATCTGCTTTTTCTTTTTTCTCTCAGGAAGGTAAAATGCAAATATCGCCAGCAATATCAAAAGAACCAGGCTGATCAACTGATAAATATATTGATTTCCCACAAATTTCCTCCTCATATTAAATATAATAACATATTAAGTTTTCAAATACAAGAAACATCCACATTCTGATGGCTTTTTCCTATTTATATATGCAACCAGAGAATCCAGCCCTTTACAGAAAAAATCTTTTAACGGGCTGGATTCTTATGCTGCTTAAATCAAAACTCCCACTGCAAGCAACGGGGTATCAAGCTTGCAGCGCTGCTAAGCAGCAAGGTATTTGACCCTCGCGGCATTCGTCAAATATCCATGTAAGCATGGCTATTTTCCTCATTGCCCGCGGGAATGAAACTGTTGGATAAAACCAGTGCATGAAACAATCATGAAACTGTCACATGGATTGGCACATGATACGGTGATTCGCCACAATTACCAGTGATCTGATTATGTGCCGGTCATTTTTTATTCTGCCGGAGCCTCGACAAGTCCCATGTACTGATCAACGTATCCCTCGGATGCGCCGAAGAACATGTACCACGCCTTGCGGTGCTTCTTAAAATGAATTAATGCAGCTGCATATACCGCGATGCAGACAGCGCCAAACACATACTTCATCGAACCGGGAGCAGAAAATGCCCGGTATACAAGATAATTCTGCGGCTGACAGGAAATACACCAGCTGACAACGTAGGTCTGCCCTGCCTCCAGAACCTGACCTGCCTTTGTCGCAGCCTCTGTGAAGAGCGCCGCCGTATCACTTGCAATATAGTGAGCAAATGAATACCAGATCGTTCCTGTAATGGCTGACTTTAAAATATCGCCCTGGAATACCGCAATCGCGCCGATTGCCATAAACGGCATTGCCGGGATATCCGCAAGGGGGATGGTCCGGTTACCCGGAAGGATGACAGCCGTTAAAATCAGAATCGGAATCATAAGCAAACCGGTTGTAAGTGTTGCGGTCTCACCGAAGTAAACAGCCGGGTCAATACCGATTAAGAAAAACTTCCGGTTTACTTTTCCGGTTCTCATACGTGCATTCATCGACTGGCTGATTGGAATCAGTCCTTTTACGAACATGCCGGAAACTGTGGGGTAAATCACAAGCATCGCCGCAAGGGTCAGCGCAAATGCAAGAATACCGGACCAGGTTGCAGGATTGCCGAGATCCTTAATATGTGCAACAATACCCATAACAATACCCATGATCACACCAATCATGGCCGGCTCGCCAAGGAACCCTAGCTTCTGCTGGATCGTATCCGGGTCCAGATGTACATCCTTCATCTTAAACTTGACGAATACCCAGCGCAAAAGCGCCGCCAGAAGCGCAATATTCGTAACGCACACACAGGTACAGGTCAGTCCGTCATACCCATAATATTCCTGAAGCGCCGGCGCCAGAAAATCAGCAATCAGCAGCACAATCAGATTCATGAGCAGGATGGAAACCAGCGCAACCGCGAAGCTTCCCGTTGCAAACTGTACAAATAATCCCCATACTACGAAATAGTAATAGTTCCAGATATCTGTCGGCTCGAATGTATCCGTAACCTTCAGACTGAACAGAATGACATTCCAGACCAGACCGATCACAAAATACATCATGCCCAGAGAGTTGTTGTACACGATCGCCGCCGCTGCCGGCCAGCCAATATCCACAACGTCAAACGTTCTTCCGGTATTCTGGGAAATCAACGTCATAACCGTATTCATTTCACCCCAGAGAATACCGAGAATCAAATTAAATGCAGTCAGGCCGATCGCCATAAATATGGCTGCCCGAAATGCCTTTTTGATATCTACCCTAATGATAAGTCCCAGGATAAACACAATCAGTGGAACCAGGATGGTAACGCCAAATGTATCCAAAAAGACTTTAAACATTGTAGCTACAGTATTC
>CASCGD010000077.1 GCA_949132985.1 uncultured Lachnospiraceae bacterium | reverse complement strand
AGTGTTTACGGGCTTTGCGGCTTAGCTCCGACTATTCGAACTCAATCGTCCCCGGAGGTTTACTCGTCAGATCATAAAACACCCGGTTTACCCCCTTCACCTCATTGATAACCCTGCTCATCACCCTTTGCAGCACCTCATAAGGAATCTGGGCGCTCTCAGCCGTCATGAAATCCACCGTGTTCACCGCGCGAAGCGCCACGGCGTAGTCGTAGGTGCGCTCGTCGCCCATGACGCCTACGGAGCGCATGTTCGTGAGAGCGGCAAAGTACTGGTCCGGCTTCCAGGGCGCTGATACGCCATGTGCTTTGGCATACGACGCAGCCGATGCGTCCACTTCCTCGCGGTAGATCGCATCGGCATCCTGTACGATGCGCACCTTCTCTGCGGTGATTCCGCCGATGATACGGATGCCAAGGCCGGGACCGGGGAAGGGCTGCCGAAACACGAGATGTTCCGGAATGCCAAGTTCCAAACCGGCTTTTCGAACCTCGTCTTTGAACAGGTCGCGCAGCGGCTCAATGATTTCCTTAAAATCTACGAAATCAGGAAGGCCGCCCACGTTGTGGTGGGATTTGATGACCGCAGACTCGCCGCCGAGGCCGGATTCCACCACATCTGGATAGATGGTACCCTGCGCGAGAAATTCAACGGCGCCGATCTTTTTCGCCTCCTCCTCAAAGACGCGGATAAACTCCTCGCCGATAATCTTTCGCTTTTGTTCCGGCTCGGTGACACCGGAAAGCTTTTGATAGTAACGCTCCTGCGCGTTGACACGAACAAAATTCAGCTCGAAAATGCCGTTTTTGCCGAAGACGGCTTCCACCTCGTCACCCTCGTTTTTGCGCAGCAGGCCGTGGTCAACAAACACACAGGTGAGCTGTTTACCGATCGCCCGTGACAGCAATGCCGCCGCCACAGAGGAATCTACGCCCCCTGAAAGCGCGAGCAGCACATTGCCGTCGCCGACCTTGTCCCGGATCGCCGCAATGGACTGCTCAACGAAGGAATCCATGCGCCAGTCACCGAGGCAACCGCAGATGCCCCGCACAAAATTATACAAAATATCTTTCCCGCGTACCGTATGCAGCACCTCCGGATGGAACTGAATCGCATATAGCTGCTTTGCCGCGCATTCGGCTGCTGCCACCGGACAATCTGCGGTGTGCGCCACAACCTCAAATTCCGGGGCAGCCTTTGAAATATAATCCGTATGGCTCATCCAGCAGATTGTTTCTCTGTCGATGCCTGCAAACAACGGTGATGCCGTATTCAGTACAACCTCCGTTTTTCCGTATTCTCTCACCGGAGCCTTTTCCACAGTTCCTCCTAAAAGGAACATCATAAGCTGCGCTCCATAACACAAGCCCAGCACCGGAATCCCAAGCGAAAACAGCTCCTTTGTGCAATCTGGCGCTCCCTGTTCATAACAGCTGTTTGGCCCTCCGGTCAAAATAATGCCTTTCGGCTTCATGTCTTTAATCTTCTCTATATCTGTTTTGTAGGAATAGATCTCACAATAAACATTACATTCCCTGACACGGCGCGCCACAAGCTGATTATACTGCCCGCCGAAATCGATGACAATGACTTTTTCCCTCATCATGGTGTTCCTCCTGTGTATCCGTAACAGGTCTTCCCGCTACACATGTTCTGTTGTAATAATTGTATCGGATAATCGAAAAGACCGGACAACTTATCCAGTCTTTTACATCATAACAAAGGAAAAAAGGAACCACAAGTCTTTTTCCCACTTTTTATACCCGAAGACGCACTCATTTGCCAAACGATTTCATATTATTTTAAAACCTTCTCCCTGAGATATTTATCCTTTGTTGCAAGACCGCCGCGGATGTGGCGCTCGGACTTGTTCATGTCCAAAACCTTGCGCACCTCCGATGCAAGTGTCGGGTTGACAGCCATCAGCCGTTCTGCCACATCCTTATGTACCGTCGATTTAGAAATTCCGAATTGCTTCGCAGTCTGACGCACCGTGGTATTATGCTCGATGATATAATTTGCAATATCAATCGCTCGCTTTTCAATATATTCTTTCAAGAGAAAGACCCCTTAACAATACTTTGCTTCAATATATGTATATTTTTCAGGGGTTATTCCTGTTTTTATAAAACACGGTTACTCACATTGGCAGTCAAAACAACATCTGCCGTCGCACGATCTGCTGATTGACTTTGGTATAGGGGAAGCATCCCCTTTCCGTCCTCCATATGCCCTGTACGTTGGTCAGAATCGCAGTCGTCTCGGCCGGTACAATATCCGTATCGCTTGCAGCACAAAATCCATTGTGCTGCATTCACAGCCAGCCTGTAAAAAGGTCGGATATGCCCTCGATTGCCAGAGGCAAACACACCTTAAAGCGGGATAGTTTCAACATTTTTGTAATCCTCAATCGGTGTACGTACACTACACCTCTACCGTCTGTCTCAAAAATGTTGAAATTCTCTCCGTTTAAAGTTCTATAAGCCTTTACATCCAGCAAAAATTATATCGTCTTTAAATTAAATCCAAAGTATTCCACAGCATTATTAAACGAAATTCCCTTTACTATGTCGCCAAGGAGCTTCTCGTCATCCGGGTACTCACCATTTTCCACCCACACGCCGACCATCTGGCAGAGAATTCTGCGGAAATAATCGTGTCTCGTATAGGAGAGGAAGGAACGGGAGTCTGTCAACATACCTACAAAATTTCCAAGTACAGAGAGATTTGCCAGAGACTTCAGCTGCTTTGTCATTCCAATGTAATGATCGTTGAACCACCATGCACTGCCCTGCTGGATTTTATTTTTGATGCCGCCTCCCTGGAAACAGCCGATGATCGTCCCGATGGCCGCGTCGTCATTTGGATTCAACGAATAAATGATCGTTTTCGGCACCTCATCCGTCGCAGAGAGCGCGTTTAAGAAATCCGCGAGCTGTGCGGAAGGCGCATAGTTATTGATACAGTCATAGCCGGTGTCAGGGCCAAGCTTCTCGTACATAAGTGCGTTGTTATCGCGCTTGCAGCCGTAGTGGAGCTGCATCACCCAGCCGCGCTTCGCGTACTGCTTCGCCATCGCCAGCATAAATGCAGTCTTGTACTGCAAATTCTCCAGCACGCTCGTCTCTTCCCCGGCAAGCGCTTTCTTTAAGATAATATCAATCTCTGCATCATTCGCAGGCACATGCATTACATACTCCAGCGCATGGTCACTGACACAGCAGCCATTCTCTGCGAAGAAGTCCAGACGGTTGTTGAGTGCATCCTTTAGGGAGGCAAAATCTGTCACAGTAATGCCAGAAGCATCGGCAAGCTTTTTGATATAATCCGCAAAATCCGGCTTTTCTATATTCATCGCTTTATCGGGCCGCCATGCGGGAAGCACCTGAACCTCAAAGGTATCGTCCTCCCTGATCTTCTGGTGATATTCCAGGCTGTCGATCGGATCATCTGTGGTACAAATTAACTGTACATTAGATTTTCGGATCAAGTTGCGCACGGTAAATTCCCTGCTCTGAAGCTTTTCGTTGCACAGGTTCCAGACCTCCTCAGCGGTATCACCGTTTAAATTTCCCTGAAAGCCAAAATAATAGCGGAGCTCCAGATGCGACCAGTGGTAGAGCGGGTTCCCGATCATCTTCGGCATCGTCTGGGCCCACTTCTGAAACTTCTCGCGGTCGCTGGCATCGCCCGTGATATACTTTTCGTCCACGCCGTTCGTGCGCATCTGACGCCACTTGTAGTGATCGCCCCCCAGCCATACCTGCGCGATGTTCTCAAACTGCCTGTCCTCCCAGATCTCCTGCGGATTGATATGGCAGTGGTAGTCGAGCACCGGAATCTTTGTCATGTCCGCATAATTCGCGTACAGCTTTTTCGCGGTGTCGGTATCCAGTAAAAAATCCTTGTCCATAAATGCTTTCATAGAAAAAACCTCCTAACTGATATAATATACTGTTTATGCCTCTGCGAGCCTCTCTTCCCCGGCAAAATCCTGCTTCGCCTGATTTCAAACGCACGGTACCAGGCCCGAAAACACTTCCCAAAGCGCCGGCGTTTTCAAACAGGCTTTGTCCGGTAGCAGCCGGATCACAGAGCCAAGGCATAAACTTCTGAACGCTACAATGTCACTCCCTGCTTAAAAATCGCCAGATCGCGGCAGCCCTGTACCCCGGTCTTCACCTTCCCGCCGTTTGCCACGGCGAACACGTACTCGTAAAATTTCCAGCCCGAACCGCTCCAGCATCATGCCGTTCGCGGGCAGCCGCCCGGTGTCAAAATCGATCCAGCTCTTTTTTCTGCCCGCGAGCTGTGAGTTGAACGATGCCTTCACCGTCGGCACCGCACTTGCAAATGGCGTTCCCCTTCCCGTCGTAAAGAGCACAATCTGAGCATCGCTCACCGTCAGCGCTGTGCTCGCCGCGAGATCGTTGCCCGGCGCGAGATCGTTGCTCGCCGCGAGATCGTTGCCCGGCGCGCTTAAGAGATTTAAGCCCGCGCGCTTCAGCGGCCCGGTGCAGGCGGGCACATTCACAACTTTTGCAGAGTCGGATTTCTGCGTGCAGCCAGGTGCCTTATCCTCCGGCATGGAAATGCCGCCCTTTTTGTTTCCGGGTGAAGGGTTTTCATAGATAGTTTGATGATGCCGTCTGAAATAATCCTTAAAATCGTTGATAAGATGCACGGTTTTCTCAAACACTTCCTCATTTATGCAGTGATCCACTAAAATCGTCTCTACGCCGAACATCTCCGGCACCTCGGTCAGAATCGTGCTGCCGCCCGCTCCCGTAATCAGATCTGAAAGCTCACCCACGACCGGTTTTGCCATTTCAAAATACCTCCCATGTATAAAAATTTGTTTAGCACAAACCGCTCATCCTGCTCTCTCAACCCATTTCAAATAAATCCGGCAGCTCCTGGCTCTTCCGCTCCAGATCCCCCAAAACACGCCCCAAATGCGTTGTCAGCACCTTTCGATACTCCTCCTTATTACCAGCCTCTATCAATCGAATCAAATTGCTGTGATCCGAGACCGTCCGGTCCTTGTACGCATTGTCCAGATCTACCAGCAGACGCACTCTGCTGTAGTGCGCCATCGTAGACTCGATCAGCTCTGCCGCAAGCATCTCACCGGCCACGTGGTACGTCACCGCATGAAATTTATTATCACTGACAAGATATTCATACGACGTTTCATGATTCCTCGGCTGCATGCCGATCTCCTCACACCGTTTTGCATAAGCCTTCATCTGTTCAATATCCGCAGCACTCACATTCTTAAAAAACGCATCGATCATGCCGATCTCCAGCGTTTTGCGAATAAACCATTCCTGCCTCACCCGTGAGATATTTATTTTTGAGATCACGGACTTTGACTGCGGAAAAATATCCACCAGCCCTTCGGTACTCAAAAGCACCAGCGCTTCCCTGGCCGGGGTTCGGCTGACATGGTAGCGCTCCGCCAGCTTTGCCGCTGAAACCGGTTCACCCGGCTTCAGGGCAAAGGTCATAATGTCTTTTCTGCACCTGTCATAGGTCTGCTGATTCAGTGATTTATCCATTTTGACCCCCTTTAACCACTCTGATATAGCTCGGCTTTATTGTCATGAAAGATCCATCTGAAAACTGTCCTTTGCAGCCTGTCCTATCTCTGAACCCGCCCGGAGGCATCGCCGCCCGCAAGGTTCTCCACCTCGTCTCTTGTCACAAGATTGAAATCTCCGGGAATCGTATGCTTTAACGCCGAGGCTGCCACACCGTACTCCAGGGCATCCCGCATGTCCTTGCCGTCCAAAAGCCCGCAGATCACGCCTGCAGCAAAAGAATCACCGCCGCCCACACGATCTACGATGGGGGTCACGGCGTAAACCTTTGAATGATAGAACTCACGGCTCTTTCCGTCCATAATACATGCACTCCAGCCATTGTTGGACGCAGAGTAGGACTGGCGCAGAGAACTGATGATATATTTGAAGCCAAATTTATCCGCCATCTGATTAAATACATCCTCATAGCCCGCAAGGTTTAACTCGCCCTTTGTCACGTCGGTCGCTTTTGCCTTAAAGCCCAGCACCTTCTCTGCATCCTCCTCGTTGCCGATGCACACGTCTACATACTTCATCAAATTGGTCATAACCTTCTGTGCCTTCTCGGAGTTCCACAGCTTCTTGCGGAAATTTAAGTCAACAGATACGGTCACACCCATTTTCTTAGCCGCCTTTAAAGCTGCTTCCGTCAGCTCAATGGCCGCATCGGAGACTGCAGGAGTGATTCCAGTAAAATGAAACCAGGCCACATCCTGAAAGATTGCGTCGAAGTTAAACTCGTCCACCTTTGCGGTAGAGATGGAACTGTGGGAGCGATCATAGACCACATTGCTCGCCCGCATCGCGGAGCCGGTCTCAAGAAAATAAATGCCGAGGCGCTCACCGCTTCTCGCGATAAAATCAGTTCCCACATTGTGCTTCCTGAGAGCCGCAACTGCGCAGTCCCCAATCGGATTTTTCGGCACAGCCGTCACAAACTGCGTGTCATAGCCATAATTTGCCAGAGAAACCGCCACGTTTGCCTCGCCGCCGCCGTAGCACACATCAAACTCGTCCGCCTGAATGAAGCGCTCATTGCCGGGGGTGGATAATCTCAGCATAATCTCCCCCATAGTTACTACTTTTTTGCCCATGATAATTTTCCTCCTGATTTTTCCATGACCGCCTGTACACGGCCTCCGTAAATGATTGTTCAAAAACGATTCGTCCATTACTGCTCACTTCGCGACCGGCAATGTTTATCCCCTCATGTCTGTCACTTTCACCTGCGGGCTATCCGCGGATTTTATTCACCAGCTCGACCGCTTCCCTTGTCATTGCCTCAATCTTGTCATACTGCCCGTTATCCACAAGATCTGCCTTTACCATCCAGCTGCCGCCGCATGCCGCGATCTTTCCGAAGGAAAGATATTCCTCCAGATTTTTTGCACTGATTCCTCCGGTGGGCATAAATTTCACATTCGTATACGGAGCGGCCATCGCCTTGATCATTGCAAGT
The DNA here is from genome assembly GCA_949132985.1 of uncultured Lachnospiraceae bacterium. Lineage (GTDB taxonomy): Bacteria > Bacillota > Clostridia > Lachnospirales > Lachnospiraceae > W0P33-017. The sequence goes on along the minus strand of CASCGD010000077.1, from coordinate 9,133 downwards.
CCCCCAGCCTGCTCTGCCGGGAAAAACTTTAATACCTTTAATCCGCGTTTCACACCCTGTGCAACCTCGGAGGGCGTAATACAGCCCGGTAATACGACAATGTTCTTTGACAGACAGTAATCCACAATCTCCGGATCAAAGCCCGGACTTACAATAAACTTTGCTCCCACCGCCACTGCACGGTCCGCCTGATCCACTGTGAGCACAGTTCCCGCTCCCACAAGCATGTCCGGAAAATTCTCCGTCATTATTTTAATCGATTCCTCCGCCGCGTCTGTGCGGAATGTCACCTCCGCACATTTCAACCCGCCCTTGCAAAGCGCCTCCGCCAAGGGCTTTGCGTCCTCGGCACGGTTCAATACAACGACAGGCACTACGCCGTATCCTGCCAACTGCTCTAAAATGTCACTCATAATTTTTGCCCTCTTCCTCAATGATTAAATTTTGTGATGCGATTTACGATGCAAGCCAAAAAACTGCCATCTACGTATAAAATATGCCCATTTTCCGTATTTAATGCTGTTTCTTTGTTTTTATTCCCGCGGTCAGCAAAAAAGGCGGCCATATTTACACGAATATTTGGCGAGTGCCGCACTAATTTTTACCAATGCGGTTCCTCCATATCAAGCAGGCGGCACATTCCTCAACTAACATGTTACTTGATTTATTTTCATCATAACACCAAATTTTACCTATTGCAACCCCGAAATGAAAGAAATTTTCAGATTACTTTTATAATGTACCCATAGATGTGGACATAAACTTTGCCCCTATACCCATGGGGTCAAAAAATTTGTCCCTGACAAAGGGGACCGTTTATTTTTACATGGAAACTGATCGGCAAGGTGATTTATGTGCCTGTCCGATGTCCTTAACGGATAGAATCTTTCTTGTGGTTACAAATGAAATACTATGCTATGATACCCTCAGAGGACACGGAAACACGCGTCTCAGGTTCACAGAGCGTAAGATCAGAAAACCGTAAATTCAAAAATAATCATGTGACTGCTTTTATCAGGACAATCGATCTATGAAACAAATAAGAGCAGCAGATGTGCAAAACAGGAGGTTTGCCATGGGAATTTCAGCAGGGTTCATGATGCCACACCCGCCGCTTATCATACCCGATGTCGGCAAAGGTGAAGAAAAGAAAATTCAGAAGACAATTGATGCATACCAAAAGGCTACGGAGATTATCAGCTTCCTGCAGCCGGAGACAATTGTACTCCTCTCTCCACATCAGACCATGTATGCGGACTATTTCCACATCTCGCCCGGACAGGATGCAAGAGGCGACTTCGGGCAATTTCGCGCCGGACAGATTTTCATGGAAGTGTCCTATGACACGGAATTTGTCCGTATGCTGTGCGAGAAAGCGAGAGATGTCGGTTTACAGGCGGGAGTGCTGGGCGAGCGGGACAAGAAACTGGATCATGGCACTATGGTGCCCCTGTATTTCGTAAACCAACGCTGGACAAACTATCGCTTGGTAAGAGTCGGTCTGTCAGGCTTGCCCCTGACGACCCATTATCGGCTGGGACAGTGCATCAGAGATGTAGCACAGGCCCTTGGGCAAAATACAGTAATAATTGCCAGCGGAGACTTATCCCATAAGCTGAAGGAGGACGGGCCCTGCGGCTATCAGAAGGAGGGGCCTGCCTACGACGCACAGATCATAGATGTGATGGGGAAGGCTGCATTTGGAGAACTGCTGGAATTTTCAGAAAGCTTCTGTGAAAAAGCGGCCGAGTGCGGCCATCGTTCCTTCACCATTCTGGCCGGTGCTTTTGACCGAACCGGCGTTAAGACAGAACTGCTCTCCTACGAGGGACCTTTCGGAGTGGGATATGGCATCTGCATCTATCGATCCTGCGGAAGCGACGAAACGCGGAATTTTTTAGATCAGCATGAGGAAAAAGAGCAAAGGGAGCTTCTTGCCAGGCAAAAACGGGAAGATCCGTACGTCAGGCTGGCAAGGTACACCATCGAAGCGGTCACAGAGACTGGCAATCTACCTGAAATACCTCAGGGACTGCCAGAGGAATTGTATCACAGCAGGGCGGGCGCGTTTGTGTCCCTGAAAGAGGATGGACGGCTCAGGGGCTGTATCGGAACCATTCAGGCGCTCAGGGAATCTCTTGCGGAAGAAATCATGCACAATGCCGTCAGCGCCTGCTCACAGGATCCCAGGTTTTCCCCCGTGGAGGGCTGGGAAATGGATCGTTTGACGATCAGCGTTGACGTGATGGGAGAGACACAGAAAATCTCCTCACCAGAGGAGCTGGATGTGGCCCGGTACGGAGTCATTGTGACAAGCGGTGCAAAGCGGGGATTACTGCTGCCGAATCTGGAAGGCGTGAACACGATCGAACAGCAGATTGCCATAGCAAAACAAAAGGCAGGAATCAAAGCGCACGAGACCGTGGAACTGGAACGTTTTGAAGTAATACGACACCATGAATGAACAGGGGCTGATTTGCGATGAAAACAATTTTCCAGGCAGGTATGCATCACTGTGCGCTGGAGCCGGGACAGACGGGGATGTGCATGACGGGAAAAATGAGGACAGGGAAATCATCTGCAGAAACTATGGCCGGATTACATCCCTGACACCGAAGCCCGTTAAAAAGCCTCTGCGCGACAATGAACCTTTGACGGGCCGGGAATTTGTCCGTGATACGGCCCGACTGGTGAGGGAATACGGCTTGCTGAATGTTCTCGTGACAAACAGGTGCTGCCTCGCAGAAGGTGCCCGAAGAGCTGCTGCTCTGGATAGATGCCATGAATATTGACCTAAAGGACTTTCGGGAAAAATACTACCGGAAGCTTGGCGGTGATCTGGATACGGTTAAGACTTTTATCGCGGGGGCAGTGAAAAGCTGTCATGCTGGAACCGGCGACACTGATCGTACCGGGAGAAAACGATTCTACTGAGGATATGGAAGCACAGGCGAAATGAATTTCCTGCTTACATCCCGCAATCCCTCTTCATATAACACACTTTTTTCCGCGGTACTATTACTCCAGCGGTTAAATGTCGACAAATTTTACGCAGAATAATTTTTCATCTGCAAGGAGGAAGAAAGCGGCGCAGCAAGGCTGCGTCAACGGATGACAACGCAGCAGATGAAAATTTAGGCAAGTAAAAACGTCGATATTTAACCGCCGGAGTAATATAATATATGAAGGACAAAGAAGCTGCGGACGTAAATCAACTGTATCACCTTGCCAGGACGGCCGGGAGGTATCCGAAAAAGGTTTATGCAGGGAACATGTGACAGGTAAATGCCATCCTGCGACCCAGGCACAGCTAAGGCTGCACAGGAAGAAATGATATAGCATTCGTTTCCCGGCAGCCTTTTTGGTCATGATGATTTCTCACAAAATTTTTTCAGGATATATGAGAAATAATCTCATCTAAAACCCGGTGCGCAACCGCAAGCTTTGACATGACTGGCAATTCCCGCACACCTGCCCCGTCGATCAGCGTCACCACATTCGTATCCGTGCCAAAACCCGCGCCTTTCGTACGCAGATTGTTCGCAACAATCAAATCCAGATTTTTCTTTTTCAGCTTTGCGGCTGAATTTTCGATGAGCTGCTCCGTCTCCATGGAAAACCCGCACACAAACTGCTCCGGACGTTTTCCCGGCGCCAGTGTCCCCAAAATATCAACGGTACGGGCAAGGGCCAGACTCGGCTCGCCCTCCTTTTTCTTGATCTTTTGTTCCGCAAACTCCCTCGGACGATAATCTGCCACTGCTGCCGCCATAATCAAAATATCAGTCTCCGTAAAGCGACGGCTTACCGCCTCAAACATATCCTGCGCACTGACAACGGGCACTGTCTCCACAAACAGCGGCGGCATCAGATTCGTCTGCCCGCTCACAAGCGTCACCTGCGCGCCCCGAAGCATTGCCGCCTTTGCAATGGCATAACCCATCTTTCCTGTGGAATGGTTCGTGAGATAGCGCACCGGGTCCAACGCTTCCTGCGTCGCTCCTGCACTGACGAGCAACCGCTTTCCCGCAAAATCCTTCTCGCAGGCAATCTCCGCCTCGATATGCGAAAAAAGCACCTCCGGATCCGGCATTTTTCCCGCTCCGGTATCCCCGCAGGCGAGGTAGCCCGTTGCAGGTTCGATGACCCTCACGCCATAGGATTTCAACGTTTTCAGATTATCCTGCACAATTTGGTTTTCATACATATTTGTATTCATGGCAGGCGACACCAGTACCGGCGCCCTGCAGGCAAGCAGCGTCGTCGTCAGCATATCGTCCGCAATGCCATGCGCCATTTTCCCGATAACGTTAGCGCTTGCGGGTGCAACCAGAGCAAGATCCGCCTGCTTTGCGATGGACACATGCTCCACCTGAAACTCGAAATTTCGGTCAAACGTATCCACCAGGCATTTATTTCCGGTCAGCGATTCAAAGGTGATCGGATGAATAAAATTGGTAGCGTTTTTTGTCATAATGACATGCACGTTCGCATGGCTCTTTACCAGCATGCTCGCAAGACTCGCAATCTTGTACGCGGCAATGCTTCCGGTAACGCCCAGCAGGACGGTCTTACCGTTCAGTGTTCCACAGTCATTCCAATCCGTGCATCCGCCTGTCTTAACTGCTATGTTCTTCATAGCTCCTCCAGCCTGCCGTGCTTTTCGTAGCTTGTGATACGCTCCACCCGATTTTTATCGTCCACAAACACCACGGTCGGTTTATGGCCCTTTGCCTCCTCAGGCGTCATCTGGGCATATGCCATAAGGATAATCTTGTCTCCCACTGAAACGCAGCGCGCCGCCGCGCCGTTCAGACAGATCATACCGCTGCCGCGCTCGCCTGCGATGGTATAGGTCTCAAAACGACTGCCATTGTTCACGTCCACAATCTGAACCTTCTCATATTCCAGTATGCCGGATGCCTCCAGCAGGGCTTCGTCCACTGTGATGCTTCCCACATAGTCAAGCTCGGCCTGTACCACGGTTGCCCGGTGAATTTTACCCTTTAAAAGCTCTATTTTCATTTCTGTTGCCCTCTTTTACAAATTCTCTGCGATATTTGGTGCTGCCTCTCCCAGTCCGGTATCCGATACTACACGGCAAAATTATCAATTAGCCGCGTCTTCCCGATAAATACCGCCAGCGCCACAAGCATCGGAGATTTTACGGTGTCGATCTGCTGCATCGTCAGACCATCCACCGCTTTCACGTAATCGATGCGTGCCAGCGGCTCCTTTTGAATCAATGCAGACATCTCAGAGACAATTTTTTTCGCGTCACGCTCACCTGCTTTCACCAGCTCCTCCCCCAGCTTTACCGCTTTTGAGAGCACGAGCGCTGCCGCCCGCTCTTCGTCGGAAAGATAGGTGTTCCGGGAGCTTTTTGCCAGACCGTCTTCCTCCCGGACAATCGGACAGCCGACGATCTCAAGGTCCATATTCAGATCCTCCACCATGCGGCGGATAACCGCAAGCTGCTGTGCATCCTTTTGTCCGAAGTACGCGCGGTTTGGCTGTACGATGTTGAACAGCTTATTGACTACGGTACATACGCCGCGAAAATGCACCGGGCGCGAAAGTCCGCACAACTCCTCCGTGAGCACAGACATATCCACATACGAACAAAACCCCGCCGTATACATCTCCTCCGGCTCTGGATGAAAGATCAGATCCGCACCAAGGGATTCACAGTAAGCGCTGTCCTTTTCCAGATCCCGCGGGTAGCTCTCCAAATCCTCCCCCGGTCCGAACTGCATCGGATTTACAAAAACGCTCACAACAACTCTGTCGTTTTCCTTGCGGGCGCGGGTGATCAGACTGCCGTGCCCCTCGTGCAGGTAGCCCATCGTCGGGACGAGACCGACGGTGAGGCCCTCGGATTTCCAGGTTTTTACCTGGGTTCTTACTTCCTTTATTGTCTTTGCGATTTGCATTACTGTCTCCTTATTCTTTCATTATATACAATTTATCAAAACAAAAATCCGGACATGGGAAGGCAGGTATCTCCTTTGGCTTGTCCGCACCTTTGGCATACGGATCGGATACCGTGCGCGTTCACCTGTCAATATAATTTTTCTAAAACATCATCCGCGATTCCATAAGTCTGAGCCTGTGTCGGGAAAGTGCCGGCTTTTACCTCTGCAGTGTAATCCGAAAAAGCCTTCTTCATGATTTCACCGACCTCTGCGAAATGTTTCACAAATTTAGGCACATAATCCGAGAACATCCCGAGCATGTCCTGATATACCAGAACCTGTCCGTCACAGCCTGCTCCGGCACCGATGCCGATCGTCGGAATGGAGACTGCCTCAGAAATCCTTTTTGCGATGGGCGCGGGAATGCACTCAAGCACAACCATAAAGGCACCCGCCTCCTCCACCCGTTTCGCATCCTCAATCAACCTCTGAGCTGCCTCAACCGTCTTGCCCTGTACCTTGAAACCGCCAAACGCATTGACTGACTGCGGCGTCAAACCGAGATGCGCACACACAGGAATAGACGCGTCCACAATCGCGCGAATCTGATCGCATACTGCAGCGCCTCCCTCTAACTTTACGCCATTTGCACGGCCTTCCTTCATTAATCTTCCTGCGTTGGTAACTGCATCATAAATGGATGCCTGATAGGACATGAACGGCATATCAGCAAGAACAAACGCATTTTTTGCGCCCCTTGCCACAGCCGCGGTATGATGAATCATATCGTCCACAGTGACAGACAGTGTATCCTCATAGCCGAGCATCACCTGTCCGAGTGAATCCCCGATCAACAGTACATTGATCTCTGCTTCGTCCATAAGCTTTGCCATGGAATAGTCGTAACATGTCAACATCGTGATCTTGTCTTGGCTTTCCTTCTGCTTACGAAGCGTTAATACCGTGTTTTTCATTATTCAATTCCTCCAATTGAAATGGTACGGTTCCTTTGCAAAATTTGCCGAAGATGGATACCGTCCAAAACACACTATACCATTTTTTTGTGAAAAAGTAAACGGACTTTTTTTCATATATATGATGCCGCAGATCTATATATGGTGCCGCAGATCCCCTTGCATTCGGATGACGCCGGGGGGCTTCCCTACTCCTTTTGCAGAATATCAACCGTGTGGGAACTTGCACCCAGCAGCTCGGCGCGCTCACAATTCTTAAGCTGATACTCCAAAAACAAGGCAAAGGTCTCTTCGTCCATCGCATTTAACACCGGACGGATGTAGTCCGACGGTCCGTCCGGCGCAATGATCTTGACGCGGGTTAATCCAACCGCCTCATTGAGTGCATCGATCTGCTCCAGGCGCATGTAATCATATAACTCCTGCTCATTATGACAAATCTGAAAATCCTCCGTCAGCTCGCCATTTTTTACCCGCTCCACAATATGATTTTCCATAAATCCATATTTGATCACACTATAGTCATTCATGACATATGCCGCCATGATAATGCCGCCGTGGCGCGTGACACGCTTTGCCTCAGAAAGTGCCTGCCGCTGCTCCTCGTCAGAATGAAGATGGTACATTGGCCCAAACAGAAGTGTCAAATCAAAGCTGTCGTCTGCAAAGCGCTTCAGCTTTAATGCATTCCCCTGAAATGCCCTGACACCTGCACTTTTCTTTTTCAGGATACCGAGATTATACTTCACCAGCTCCACAGCCGTAACATCATACCCTTCTTCCGCCAGCGCCACACTGTAACGTCCGGTGCCCGCGCCAATATCTATAATGCGAAGCGACTCCTCACAATCTGCCTTCAGTTTCTTTGCATAATGCTGAATATAATGCATCGTCGTATGAAATTCCACCTGTCCGTGTCGGCTCAGCAGACGTTTGTCCTCGTTAAATTTATTGTAATACTCTTCCAGCCTTGTCATTTATTCTTGCTTCCTCTTGACCGATGATAAAGATAGCCGTAGCAGAGAGAACCCACTGTATTTCCGCCGACCATCGCCAGATAATTGATATGGCTGCAGTCGTAATACAGAAGCATCAACGCATTCGCAATACAGTGCCGAAAGCCTGCCAGCATAAATACCATCACGCACAAAATCGTGATTACCGTCTCGGCAACCATATTTTCTCTGCGGTACGATACCGTCGCAACCGTCATAAGCACACCGCAGAAAACTGCACCGATAAAACAGCTGAGAGGATCCAGCCTGCTTAGCATCCGGACATTCTCACAAATCTGCCGCTCAAATCCGTCATCCGCAAACATATAGAGCTGTACAACCATCATTACACCCAGTATGTTAATGATGATGCCAAATAAAAGCCGTAAAAGCTCTTTCTTCTTTTCCGATGCGACCCACACCACACCAATCTTGCCTGTGTAGAGATAAAATCCGTTATGTAAAATGCACAAAAGCCCCAGGCTGAAAAGCAGCGCGCCTATCACTCTGTTTTCACTCATCGCATTAATCACATCGCCAATGCCAATCATAATACCTGACAGAAATGCTCTGCAGAAAAACGTCATTTTTTCTCTCATATCCCATGCTCCTCACGTAAAAATTCAAGCAGCGCCTCACAGCCCTCGGACACATCCCGATAAGTCACATCAAAATTCCCTGTATACCAGGGATCCGCCACATCATTGCTCTTTCCGGCAAATGTGAGTAGCTTATATATTTTGCCCTGGCTGTCGCTTCCTCCCGCGATTCTCGTCATATTTCGGATGTTCTCCCTGTCCATCCCAATGAGATAATCATAATTCAGATAGTCATCCCGCGTCATCTGTCTCGCCCGATGTGGAATCACCTCAATCCCCATCTGCTTCAATTTGCTTCTCGTACCGTAGTGCGGCCCGTTGCCGATCTCCTCGCGGCTCGTCGCCGCAGAGTCGATCTCAAACAGGTGCGCGATGCGGTCGCGTTTTACAATGTGTGTAAAATATGATTCACACATTGTGCTGCGGCATATATTGCCGTGGCAGACGAATAATATTTTTATCATAATTTTTTCCTTTCTCAAAATGCCCGGAAGTGCCGTGTTTTGGCACGTTTTGCGGACTTATATTTTTTAGTTTTATCACCCCTGTTGTACTACACTTTTTGCAAAATAGTGCAAATCGTAGCAATTCACAGCCCTCATTCGTAGTCTTTCCGTAGTCGGACAGGGGGTGCAAAACTACTCCGATTT
>CASCGD010000076.1 GCA_949132985.1 uncultured Lachnospiraceae bacterium | reverse complement strand
TGTTTTCGAGCTTAGTACGAGTAATACCCAGCCACTTAGCGAATGCGAGCCGGAAGGCGAAGGATGAGGTTAGTGGATGTGGTATAATATGAGCACTTAGCGAGGTACAATTTTTTGCAGCTGATGAAATCGACATGGAGGTAGGAGTTTATGAAAAAATGGAATGATGTGAGTATCCGGGTCAAAATAGTGGTACCCATTTTGATTATGGTGATCATCATGCTTGGTTATCTGGCAGGTTCTATAAATGGTTTTCGCCTGATGAACAGCAATGCCCAGGTTATGCGCAGGCAGGGCATAGAGCTGACAAGCAATCTTGACAAAGCCGACCTGCAGGCGCAGATTATGATGAAACTCTCTCTCGCATATTGTATGAATGATGACAGTGCGTCGAGAGAGCGTCTGTGGAATGAAGTGACAGGGGCGGGAGAAACGATGGGGCAATGCCTTGCGCAGGCAAGAGAGCTTGCGATAACGGAGGAAGGGAAGGCTGCGCTTGCCGATCTGACGGAAAAGGTGACTTTGTTGGGAAACTCCCTGAACGATCTGAAGAATATGGTAGACGCAAATGATTTGCAGGGCGCGGTTCAGTACATAAATACGACGCTGACACAGCTGTCGAACGAGTTTGATGAAACGGTTAATACGGTTCAGGGGCTCAGCAATAAGTCAGTTGAGGGGATCATTGCAAAACAGGACAGAACCTATCAGATACTTTTATACCTGGGACTTATCTGTGTTGTTGTATTCGTGTTCATCTTCTTCTTTACCTTAAGCAGCATTAACAGAAAGGTCATTAAAAGGCTCCATCATAATATTAAAAAGATGGATGAAATTATCTCAAAGATTGAGGCGGGACAGGGCGATTTGTCGATACGTTTGACTGTAGCCGGAAATGATGAGGTAGGGAGACTGGCAACTGATGTAAACCGGTTTCTGGATGTACTTGAGGGGATCATGCGGAAGATCAATCTGGATTCTCAGTCATTGGGGGAGATTGTTCAGAATGTAACCGAAAAAGCGGATAACTCGAACAACAGTGCCTGTGATGTCTCGGCAGTGGCCCAGGAGCTGTCTGCGACGATGGAGGAAGTGGCGAGCACAGTTACAAATGTAGATGCGAATGCAGGCGGCGTCATGACGGAGATGAGTATGCTTCAGGAGACAACGGGAGAGATTTTGAAATACTCCGATGAGATGAAGCAGCGTGCGGATGAACTGGAAGCATATGCGCAGAAGAACAAGACAGAGACAGGAAATATGATTGCGCCGATCATTGAGAAGATCAGAAAAGCAGTGGAAAACAGCAGAAATGTGGAGCGAATCAATGAGCTGACTGACGAGATCCTTTCCATTTCGAGCCAGACAAACCTGTTATCCCTGAATGCTTCCATTGAGGCGGCGAGGGCAGGCGAGGCGGGAAGAGGCTTTGCGGTTGTTGCGGATGAGATTCGTCAGCTGGCGGATTCCAGCAAGGAGACAGCAAACAATATCCAGGAGATCAACAGCATGGTGCTTGAGCTTGTCCATGAGTTGATCGACAGCTCGAATGAAATCGTGGATTACATGGAGAATACGATTCTTCCGGATTACGAGAGCTTTGTTTCCTGCGGCCAGCAGTACAGTGAGGACGCGGCGCATATCAATGGACAGATGATCACCTATGCGGAGCGCTCCAATGAGATTGTCGATATGGTTTCCGGTATTGCGGATGCACTTTCCGGCATCACCCAGGCAGTTGACGAGGGTGCAAACGGTGTGAGCAGCGTGGCGGAGAGCATACAGACTTTGGTGTCGGAGATTTCAACGATCAGCGCAGACATGGGAGAGAACAGGGAGATTGCCGGAAGTCTGCGGGAAGAGGCAAAACGATTCCATATGTAATAAAAACTTCCTACCCTCAGTGGACAAAGGGCGCGTGTACCTTTGTCCACTGAGGGTAGGAAACTCGAAGATCCCGCGGCATTTGTCAAATATTTGTGTAAATACTGGTATTTTTGTTATCTGCAGGAATAAACAGGGGCTGCTGCAAAACATGATGATTCTACAAAATATGGTTATAACCATTCAGTTGTGATACCGGAACGATATCTTGTAGAAATCTTCTGTTTTGCGGACAGCCCCATTTTCTATAATTCAAAGTAATCTGTTGATTGATACCCACGAACCAAAGATTTATCGGCAGATTCTCACGAAACGTCAAATCATTTGGAAAATAGGTATGCTCACGAGTATAAGTTGCCGGAAATCAATCCCGTGAATACTATGCGGAACTGCGGCTGACTGACGGTACACATCATTTCGCTGCTTCAAATTCTCTAACCTGAGATTCTTCGGGTTCCCCGGTTAAAAGACTTACCACGATGATAAATAACAGTGATACGAAGAATGCAGGGAGCAGCTCATAAATGTTCCACACGCCTCCGAGGGGACGGACAAGGTATTTCCAAAGGAATACAACGGTGCCGCCGGAAATCATGCCGGCCAGTGCACCCCATTTATTGGAGCGTTTCCAAAACAGAGCGCAGAGCATAACTGCGCCGAAAGCACTGCCGAAGCCTGCCCATGCGAAAGATACGATTCCGAATACGGAGGAATTCGGATCCCGGGCGAGGACGATGCCGAGGACTGCAATCACTGCGATAGTAATGCGCGCAACGAGAAGGCTCTGTTTTTCAGATAATCTTACGTGTAAGAAATCCTGTACCACATTTTGTGAAACACTGGATGCGGCTGCAAGCATCTGACTGTCCGCGGTGGACATGGTAGCCGCCAGAATACCGGCGAGAATGATGCCTGCAAGGAGTGCCGTCAGAAAGCCGTGCTTGCTGATCAGGCCTGCGATCTGAACGATGATGGTTTCGCTGGAGCTGCCCTCAAGGAAATCCAGGGCTCCTGCATGGGTCATCCCAAGGCCGACAATGCCGATGATGATAGCGACTGCCATGGCGATAAATACCCATACGGAAGCGATGCGGCGTGACAATACGAGCTTGTTCTCATCCTCAATGGCCATGAAGCGAAGCAGAATATGAGGCATTCCAAAATAGCCGAAGCCCCACGCCAGGCAGGATGCGATGGAAAGCGCCGTGTAGGGAACCGCGCTGCCGTTTGCAGCATCGTGGGTTGCAGTCAGTGAGAGATAGCCGGACAGCGATTTCGCATTGTCCATAACAACGCCCCAGCCTCCGGCAGTGGTGATGCCGTAGGTAAGTACGGTTATGAGGGCGATGGTCATAACAATACTCTGGATCAGGTCGGTGGTGGAAACGGCGCCAAAGCCGCCCATAATGGTGTAGCCTACGATGACCAGAGCAGCTACGGTCATGGCAGCCGTGTAGTCAACGCCGAACAGGCTGTTAAACAGCTTGCCGCATGCCGCAAAGCCGGATGCAGTGTAGGGAATAAAAAAGATAATGATGACAATCGCTGCGATAGCGTTTAATACGTTGCTCTTGTCATGGTAGCGTTTTGAAAAAAATTCCGGTACGGTGATCGCTCCGATATTCTGTGAGTAACGGCGCAGCCTGCGGGAAACAAAGTACCAGTTGAGCCATGTTCCGATGCCGAGTCCGATCGCTGTCCAGGCGGCGTCCGCCACACCGGTCAGATAGGCGAGTCCGGGAAGTCCCATCAAAAGCCAGCTGCTCATGTCGCTGGCCTCCGCGCTCATGGCAGTAACCAGGGGCCCCATTTTACGGCCGCCCAGATAAAAGTCCTCTGAATTGCTGGTTTTTTTGCTGAATCGGAAGCCGATGGCAAGCATGAGCAGCAGATAGATGACAATTGCCGTGACAATAAGGAAATTTGTCGTGTTCATTTTCATATCCTCCTTCTAATAAGGTAGCGCTTACTTGCAAAGCGTACAAAAACGTGGAAGTCTATGTCACATTGCTGTGTTAAAGCGCGAAAATACTATCGCGAACCATTTTATCACTATTTCATCAAAAGGTAAACTAATTTTCGAAAGAAGTGTTGACAAATCATATTTGCGGTGATACCATGAACATATGAACAGTTATTCATATATAAATTTTTATAAAATGTCGAAGCATGAATGAAAACGGAAAGGCAGGGAATGGAATGGCAATCAATGACGTAGAAATATGTGAGGACAATTGTATTCACATAGACCGCCTGGAAAAAGTGCGGGAAAAGCTGCCGGATGTGGATGAGCTTTACGATCTGGCGGAGCTTTTCAAGGTGTTTGGCGACTCTACGCGGATACGCATTTTATATGTGCTGTTCCAGTCAGAGCTTTGTGTCTGTGACTTGGCGGAGGTACTTGGGATGACGCAGTCTGCGGTATCCCACCAGCTCAAAATATTAAAGCAGGCGAAGCTGGTGACCGGCAGACGGGAGGGCAAGTCCGTGTTTTATGCGCTGGCGGATGATCACGTGCGCTCGATCATTGATCAGGGAAAGGAGCACATCGATGAGTGAGGGCAGGAGGAGTAAGCGAATAAAAACAGGAAGGAGAACAACGAAATGAAGAAGAAATTCAAGCTGGAGGATCTGGATTGCGCAAATTGCGCGGCTAAAATGGAGGAAGCGATCAAAAAGATTGATGGCGTGAATGATGCAAGCGTGAGCTTTATGAATCAAAAGCTGACCATAGATGCGGCGGACGACCGTTTTGACGAAATCATGGAGAAGGTAGTGAAAGCTTGTGCGAAGGTAGAGCCTGACACAAAAATACTTATGTAGAAGAATCGATTTTGTATACCGGAAAAGAATTCCGGACTGTTACAGTTCAGCTGTTGGCAGAGCCAAGGCTGCTGCGATTTGGCCCGTGCTTTGTCAGACAGCGCGGGCTGAATTATTATCTTTTGGAGGGTATCATTATGACAACGAAACAAAAAAAGATGGTGTGGCGCATTGCGGCCGCATTTCTTATGCTGGTGTTCATTATGGCCGCAGAGTATACCGGACTTTTAGGGCGAATACGGCCGCAGTTTTTACTTGCGGTGATTTGCCTCGTCCCGTATCTGGTGATCGGCTATGATATTTTATACAAAGCGGCGCGAAACATCCGCAACGGCCAGATATTTGACGAAAATTTTCTCATGATGATCGCGACGTTCGGTGCTTTTGGCGTAGGTGAGTACTCTGAGGCGGTGGCTGTGATGCTCTTTTATCAGGTGGGGGAGCTGTTTCAGGGCTACGCGGTGGGAAAGTCACGCCAGTCCATCTCGGCGATGATGGATATTTGTCCGGAATATGCAAATGTGGAGATGGACGGCGTGCTCACGCAGGTGGACCCGGATGAAGTGGAGGTGGGTACGGTTATCGTCATCAAGCCCGGCGAGCGCATTCCGTTAGACGGCGTTGTGGTGGAGGGCGAATCCATGATCGATACGGCAGCGCTGACCGGAGAGTCCGTGCCCCGAAGGGCAGGCGTGGGCGACGACATGATCAGCGGCTGCGTCAACGGAAGCGGAACACTGAAGGTGCGGACGACAAAGGAGTTTGATGATTCCACAGTGGCGCGGATTCTGGAGCTGGTGGAGAACGCCGGCAGCAAGAAGGCGCATGTCGAGAATTTTATTACCCGCTTTGCAAGGTATTACACGCCCCTCGTGACGATCGGTGCGGTTGCGGTGGCACTGGTGCCGCCCCTTGTACTTGGTCTTTGCGGTGCAGGCAGTTTTGGGGCGCTCTTTGGAACATGGGTATACCGTGCGTGTACCTTTCTTGTTATCTCGTGCCCCTGCGCGCTTGTCATTTCCGTGCCGCTGGGATTTTTCGGGGGCATTGGCGCGGCCTCGAGAATCGGTGTGCTTGTAAAGGGTAGTAACTATCTGGAAGCCGTTGCCGAGATGGATACGATTGTGTTTGACAAAACCGGAACGCTGACGAAGGGGGAGTTTAAGGTAACGGATATCGTGCCTGTAAAGTTGACAAAAGGGCAGCTTTTGGAGCTGGCGGCGCTTGGAGAGGGATATTCCAACCATCCCATCGCAGCCTCTGTCCGGGATGCATATGGGAGTGTCCTGGATATGGAGCGGGTGCAGGATACGAGGGAGCTTTCCGGTCACGGTATACAGACTGTGATCGATGGGAAGGAGGTTCATCTTGGAAACGCAAAACTCATGGAATCTTTACAAATTCCCTTTACAAAATGCAAAAGTGCAGGTACAGTAGTGTATGTAGCGCTTGAAAGAGAATTTGCGGGGACAATCGTGATTGATGACACGATCAAAGAGGGTGCGGCGCAGGCGCTGGCTTCCATGAAGCGCGTCGGCGTGCGAAAAACCGTGATGCTGACCGGGGATCGACGGGAAGCGGCAGAGGCGGTGGCACAGAAGCTGGGCTTAGACGAGATACACGCAGAGCTCTTGCCGGGGGATAAGGTGGCAAAGGTGGAAGAGCTTCTAAAGGCGGAGACAGGGAAATCGAAGCTCGCCTTTGTGGGCGATGGTATCAATGATGCGCCGGTGCTCACGAGGGCGGATATCGGAATCGCCATGGGAAGCATGGGGAGCGACGCGGCGATTGAGGCGGCGGATGTGGTGCTGATGGACGATGATGTGAAAAAGATTGCATCGCTTGTCCGTATCGCGCGAAAGACGCTCGGCATTGTGAAGCAGAACATTGTCTTTGCACTGGCGGTAAAAATTGCGGTGCTCATCCTCGGGGCGACCGGTTATGCCAACATGTGGGCAGCGGTGTTTGCAGATGTGGGTGTATCGGTCCTGGCGATTCTGAACTCTATGCGTACATTGCGGGAGCGTTAAGAATCGCTGCTGTAAAGAGGCGGAGCACTGGTCAAAGGCTGCTGTTAAAACCGTGCGGATACTGAAAGAGAAGTTATTTTTCACACCCCGGCCATGCGCTTGCTACATGGCTGCGGGAAAACATGATTCAGCTTTAAGTCCCGGCTTCACGAGCAAATTTTCATGACGGGACTGCCTGTTGCTGGTCACTGAGTGAACAGTAACAAAAGGAACCTCGCTGGCCGGGGTTTCTTTTTTGTGTGAGCAGGTATTACGATAAAGTCAGGAGGTGTGCGATGAATTTCAGGGAAAAATTTATTGGTGATAAAAAATTTTACGCGATGGTGCTGGCAGTAGCGGTGCCTATCATGCTGCAAAACGGACTGACAAACGTGGTCAGTCTGTTGGACAATATGATGGTGGGCCGAGTGGGAACGAACCAGATGTCCGGCGTTTCCATCGTCAATCAGTTGATTTTTGTTGTAAATTTAAGTATGTTTGGAGGTATGGCCGGCGCCGGTATTTTTACGGCCCAGTATTTCGGCAAAAAGGATGAGAAGGGTGTACAGGATATTTTCCGCATTAAGTTTATCATCGGGCTGGTGCTGGCAGCGATCGGCATGCTTGTGTTCCAGATTTGGGATGAGCCTTTGATTGAGATGTTTTTGCATGAGGGTGACGCATCCTTAAGCATTGCGTCCACGATGGAATATGCGAAGGGTTATCTGAAGATCATGCTGGTGGGGTTTGTTCCTTTTGCGATCTCGCAATGTGTTTCAAGCACGCTGCGGGAGTGCTCGCAGACAGTGGCTCCGATGATTGCCAGTATGGCGGCGGTGGTCGTGGATCTGGTGTTTAATTACATATTGATTTTCGGAAAGTTCGGCGCTCCGGCGCTGGGCGTGGAGGGCGCCGCCATTGCGACGGTTATGTCCCGGTTTGTGGAGTGTATGTTTCTGGTCTGCTGGGCATGGAAACGAAAAGAGCAGTACGGTTTTATTACGGGACTTTTGGCGCGTACGAAGATCGAAGGCGTGCTGTGGCGTCAATCTATCGCGAAAGGGCTGCCATTGCTGATCAATGAATTTTTGTGGTCGCTGGGGGTGACGATGCAGGTGCAGTGCTATTCTACCCGCGGCCTTGAGGTCGTAGCGGGATTAAACATTTGCAATACGCTGAACAATGTGTTCAATATCGCTTTTATAGCCATGGGAAATGCGGTGGCAATTATTATTGGTCAGATGCTGGGTGCCGGGAAAATGAAGGAAGCGCGGGATGTGGATACAAAGCTGATTTTCTTCTCCACGGCTATGTGTGTGGTGATCGGCGGGATGCTTGCATTGGTGGCGCCGGTATTTCCGCGCTTTTATAATACAACGCCCGTCGTACAGCAGCTGGCAATGCAGTTCCAGTGGGTGCTGGCCTTTATTATGCCGTTCCAATCTTTTACAAATGCGTGTTACTTTACACTGCGCTCAGGAGGGCGAACGGGAATCACGTTTGTGTTTGACAGCATATATATGTGGTGTGTCGTAGTGCCACTGGCATTTGTGCTTTCGCGGTTTTCGCCGCTTGCGGTGGTTCCGATGTACATGCTGGTGCAGAGCATGGAGATTATCAAGGCCGGCATTGGCTTTGTGCTTGTAAAAAAAGGTGTGTGGCTGCGGAATCTGGTGTAACTATTACGTTGATATTTCAAGATTGTTACAAAAAAGTTGTAGAATCAGGAATTTTCGGGTATAGTTATAGATATACCCATGAGCCAAATGATTTGCAGGAGGGCTTCCGCTGTTTTGTGCAAAACATCAGATCAGTGGGCAAACAAAGCATGCTCGTGAGTATAAACAGGGCCTGCGCCGGGAAATACTCTGTGGCGGGGAATAAAAAGGCAGGAGAGATGGAGCGATGCAAATGCTCATAGAACTGATGCTTTTGGTGGTCGGGTTTGTCATGCTTATCAAAGGCGCGGACATTTTTGTGGAGGGTGCGGCCGGTATCGCGGCAAAATTCGGTATTCCCCAGCTGGTGATCGGTTTGACGATTGTGGCAATGGGAACGAGCGCACCGGAGGCGGCGGTGAGCATCACAGCAGCTTTTAAAGGTACGGCGGATATTACGATCGGGAATGTGGTGGGCAGCAATATTATGAATGTTCTGGTGATTCTCGGCGTGACGGCTGTGATCGTGGCGGTGAGTGTCCGGAAATCCACCGTGTACTGTGAAATTCCGTTTGTCATATTGGTGACGGCTGCGCTGCTGGCGATGGGTGCGCTGGACGGGAGTGTGGGCAGGGCGGATGGTGTGATCCTGTGGGTACTGTTTCTCGTATATCTGGTTTATCTTTTTATGATGGCAAGGAAAAATAAAGAGGAGGAAAAGGCGCAGGCAGGCAGGACGACATGGCTTTTGACAGTGTTTGTGGTTCTGGGTGTAGCGCTGATCGTGGCAGGTGCGGATATGAGCGTGGATGCTGCATCGGAAATTGCACGGATGATCGGGCTGAGCGAGCGCTTTATCGGTCTGACGATCGTTGCATTTGGTACGAGTTTACCGGAGCTGTGTACATCTGTGGTGGCGGCCGCAAAGGGGAAAGCGGATCTGGCAATCGGGAATATCGTGGGGAGTAATATTTTTAATGTTCTGTTTGTGGTTGGGACTACGGCACTGATCATACCGGTGCCCTTTAATCCGGCGTTTATTATTGATACAGCGGTAGCAGCTGGGGCAGCTCTTTTGCTGTGGCTGTGTGTATTGCCGAAGAAAAAGCTGGCGCGTCCGGACGGACTTGTGATGCTGGCGGGCTATGCCGGTTATTTCGTATATTTAATGATAAAGTAGGAGTTGTGGGGAAAATGAGGAAAAATTATCGATCTGTCATACGGCTGGTTTGTGTGATTGTGTTGCTTATCGCGGCAGGAATCGTTTTGGTTCGCAAGGGTGCGATACCGCGCTTCTGGGAACGCTCCGCACCGGTGGAGCAGTCTGTGGACGTGTCGGAGGCCTCAGATCCGGCAGAATGGCATCCGGAAACGCAGGAGGAGCCTTTGGAGCAGCCGGAGCAGGGCCGTGATGTCGGTGAGGACGAGGCGGAGAAACCGGGTGCGGAGGAGAAAACGGATGAGGAGGAAGAAACGGGGGCAGAGGATACGGAAGATGAGCGTCCGGCACAGCTTTTGGCACAGTATTTGAAGGATGACCCCCGGGCACCTGCGAAAGTAAAGGGGATTTTTGTCACCGGAGCGGTCGCGGGAACGCAAAATACGATGCCCAAGCTGGTTGAGATGGTGGAAAAAACGGAGCTGAACGCGATGGTTATCGACATCAAAAACGATGCCGGAGAGGTGACGTATAAGATGGGGCTGCCCCTGTCTCAGGAGATTGGGGCCGAGGTGCGCTATGTGGCTGACATGCCGGCGCTGATCCGGGAGCTGAAAGACAAGGGTATTTATCTCATCGCCCGCATTGTCGCGTTTAAGGATCCGATTCTCGCGGAGCAGAAGCAGGAATATGCGATAAAAAATACGGACGGCTCCGTGTTTTACGATAATCAGGGGCTTGCATGGGTGAATCCCTATAAGGAGGAGGTCTGGGATTATCTCATTGATCTGAGCAGTGAGGCCGTAGAGCTTGGCTTCGATGAGATCCAGTACGATTACATTCGTTTTTCAACGGCGGAGGGTATTGCGGAGGCGGATTTTGGCGAAGAATCCAAAGGAAGGACAAGGCAGGAGGCGATCAACAGTTTTCTGACAAAGGCTTACGAGACGCTTGCGCCGATGGGTGTGTTTGTGTCGGCGGATGTGTTTGGCACGATCATCTGTAATGAGGAAGACGGTGAGCTGATCGGGCAGGATTATGTGGAGATGGCAAAGCATTGCGATTATATTTGTCCGATGGTCTATCCGTCCCACTACGTAAATGACGCGTACGGGATCAGTGTGCCGGATGCGAACCCCTACGAGCTGATCTACGCGGCGGTGGCCGATGGGGAAAAGCGGCTCACACAGGAGCTGGAGACGGGATCGGACGTACATATGGCAAAGCAGAGGCCGTGGCTTCAGGCGTTTACGGCGTCGTGGGTTGACGGGCATATCTCCTATAAGGGAAAGCAGTTGCAGGATCAGGTGCGGGGTGCGGCGGACGCGGGTGTGGACGAATGGCTTCTGTGGAATGCGGCGAACGATTACGATCATGTGAAAAATGGATTGAAGAGATAAGAAAAAACGGGCGAAGCCCGTTTTTTCTTATCTCTTATTTATTCGATTTTCTCCAGATATTCATTTTTTCTGCCTCTGCGATCAGCTCGTCGCGGAAGTCAGGATGCGCGATGGAGATGAGTGCTTCGGCTCTTTGCCAGCCGGATAAGCCCTTTAAGTTTACCATGCCGTGCTCGGTCACCACGTAGTGCGTGTTGGGACGGGCGTCGGTCACGATGGAGCCGTTCGTCAGCGTGGGGCGGATGCGGGAGTGCATTTCGCCCTTTTTGTCCGTGAAGGTGGAGGAACAGCAGATAAAACTCTTTCCACCGTTGGAGAGATAGGCGCCAAGCACGAAGTCAAGCTGACCGCCAGCACCGCTGATCTGTTTCGTGCCGGAGGATTCGGAGCTGATCTGGCCGAACAGATCAATATCAACACAGTTGTTGATAGAGATAAAGTTGTCAAGTGCTGCGATGGAGCGGATGTCGTTGGTGTAGCTCACCGGTGCGCTCATCAGCTCGGGGTTTTCGTCAATGTAGTCGTACATCTTTTTGGTTCCGCAGCCGAAAGCGAATGCCTGGCGGTAGCGGTCGATGCTCTTTTTCGAGCCGTTGATCTTGCCCGCGTTTGCGATGTCGACGAAGGCATCCACATACATCTCCGTGTGTACGCCGAGGTCTTTTAAGTCGGACTCCGCGATCATGGAGCCGACGGTGTTGGGCATTCCGCCGATGCCGAGCTGTAAGCAGGCTCCGTTTGGAATCTGCTCCACGATGAGCTTTGCGACAGCCTTGTCAACGTCGGTGGCGGGACCGCCAGCGCCGAGTTCGCCGATCGGAGGATTCTCACCTTCCACAATGTAGTCCACATCACTGATATGTACGTTGTTCTCAAAGCCGCCCAGGCAGCGGGGCATGTTTTCGTTGACCTCCACGATGACGGTTTTTGCCATCTCACAGGCAGCTGCCAGATGAGAGGCGTTGGGCCCGAAGTTGAAGTAGCCGTGTGCGTCCATCGGCGAGCAGACGATCATCACCACATCGGAGCAGTTGCCGTCACGGTAGTAGCGGGGCAGCTCAGAGTAGCGGAGGGGTGCATAGTAGGCGCATCCCCGCGCGATCAGCTTGCGCTCCACACCGGACATGTGCCACGAATTCCAGCAGAAATGCTCGCCTGCGTCCTCACGCTCAAAGACTGCCGGCTGCTTTAACAGGATACCGCCGCGCAGCTTCACGTCTTTCAGCTCGTCGGTGCGCTTTGCAAGCGCCTTGTCCAGAGCGTCCACGGTGCCGTTGCACCAGCCGTAATCCACCCAGTCGCCGGATTTGATGACTTTTACCGCCTCGTCTGCGGTCACCAGTTTTTGCTTGTATTCCTCTTGAAAGCTCATAGAAAAATACCTCCTTAAAAAATCTGTTATGTCTTTAGTATTACCTGTTTAGTATTACCTGTGTACTATCGTAACATTTTTTTTGGTGCAGCGCAACGCTGCAAGACAAAAAAAGAGACTGAACCGTAACAGTTCAGCCCGGGACTTTGCAGCTGCTGCAAAGTCTGTAAGAATACGTAGATTCGGCCAAAGAATCCAGCTCTTTGCCGAAGGCAAATTTTAAATGGGCTGGATTCCGTAACAGTACAGCCGCAAGCTGAACTGTTACGCGGATCTTCTCAACCTCTTTTTCATATGTGGGAAATAGCTTAGCTAAGCATATTGTCGGTGGTTATTTCCACGGATTCTTCAGGCAGCGGAGCTGTCAGCATTTCCGATGTGTCCTCTGTCACGATCTCAGCCTCGTCATCGGGGTCGGGATCGGGATCGGGTTCAATATTGCTGTTTGTCTGCTCGCTGTTATCCTCGGAAGCATCATCCTTTTTATCGGAAGAAGAGATTTCATCCTTCTTGTCGGATGAGCTTGACCCTTCATCCTTTTTGTCGGAAGATGTGGTTTCATCCTTTTTGTCGGAGGATGTGGTTTCGCCCTTTTGGTCAGAGTTCCCCTCGCTAGTCTTGTCTGTGCTGGTCGGTTTGTCAGCGGAAGAAGGGTTACCCGAGGGTGCGGTCTGGCTGTTGTCAGCCGTTGCGTTGTTATTAGCGGATGTCGGCTCCTTGGACGACGAATCCTTTTTGTCAGATGAGCTTGCGTCAGGTTTCGGTTCCTCAACCTTGGTATCATCAGGCTTATCACTGGAGTTCGCTGCAGTCGGATCAGGCTTTTGTTCAGGCTCAGGGGCGGTTGTTGCTGCGACTGCGTCCGGTACGGAAGTGCCGGAGGCTGCCGCCTCTTTTGTCTGTGTCAGCTCTGCGACTGTCAGGTCAGCGAGAGTCGCGGGATCAACGGTTGCAGGATCATCCGCGACACTGGCGATTTCATTAATCAGCTCCATTTTGCCAGCGGTGATTCCATAGGAATCAGCGGATTCTTTCGTCTCCTTTGAAACGCTTACCGTGGTGACGGAACAGCTCTCTACGGTTTCCGGGCAAAAAGCGTCCACGGTAGTCATCAAATCATCTGCTTTGGAATCATTGTCAGAGTATACACCGATAATCATATAGTTGGTGTCCTCTGTATCCAGATAAGCATCCGTGGATAGCTGCTCGACTGTGATTGACAGAGCGGTCGTGATATCCACATTTTTTAAGGAGCTGCCCACGGCGTCCACAATGGCGACGCCTTCGTCATTCATGCCGCTTACGGCAATAACGCGGTTAAACTCATTGAGTGAGTATGCAATAGAAGGATTGACGTCCAGACTGACATACGAAATCGGATTGCTCCACGTATATCTGCCTAAACCGCTGCCGGCAAAAAGCACAAGCGCGGCGGAGGCAGCGATGGCAACCTGTTTCGGGAATCGGATCGTCTGTGGCTTTATCGTGATCTGCTGGCCAATCTCGTAGTGTACATTTTTCAATTTTACAAACCGGCCGTCATCCCGGAGTGCCACAGCATTTTTTCCGTTTCGGTCAACAATAACGGCTTTCATCGTTCCTTCTCCTTTCTAACCGGCTGTTCTGCACTTTTGGATCAGGAAGCCGGATAATTATTTTCAGCGGTCAATAGCGTGTAAGGCTATTTGCTGCAAGACAACCTCAACGGATATATTCCTGTAGTTGTGGGAAGTCATTACATAGGATTTCCGTTGCTGTTATTATATATTTACGATGACGCTCCAAAATTTTTCGGGGTACCTTGGTATTTTCTGTAATAATTTTTAGTGGAAATAATCTGGTGCTGCGCAATTTTTCCACAAGATATGGGTTTTCCTGTAAAAAAGACACAACAGACAGACATGCTTTTTTTGTTTTCGCGGCCTTTGGTGAGCATTCCGTCAGTTCCATAAAGGTGATGTCATAACCGGAAAGAATGTCATTTAACGCTAAAATCTCGTCGCGTATGGGATTTTCGTCGCTGGTGCTTGTGGCACGGGCGATATGGAGCTGATATGCGGCATTGTCCGAATCCTCATCCACATTTCCCTCAAACACATAAGGCTCCGTTGACTGTTCGCCAAGGAACCTGGCCTGTGTGCGGATGTAATCGGTCAGCCTGCGCTCAATTAAAAGTCTTGCGTAGGACTGGAAATTGCCCTTGTCTGCATCATAGCTGTCCATAGCATTGGAGAAGGCGATCAGTGCAATCGACCATTCGTCGTCGCTTTTCGTAATAAAGCGTTTCGTGAATTTGCTAGCGCACCCGATAATGAATTTTTCGTTCTGCGTGATGAAGGCGCTGCGGCTCTCTTCGGTCCTGACGGCCTCTAACGCTTCTTCCCCCATATTGGAAAACATAAATTTCTCCTTGAAACTGTAGATCATAAAACGTCCGAATCTGACTATACCATGTTTGGATAAAGAGTGTCAATGGTGAAACGGTTCATAAATTTGGCTAGAAACAGGGAACAGATGGTTAAAGGATTATTTTTTTATGGGTTGAGATTGTGAAAATCTGTTTCCTGTGTTAGGCTAATACCAAATAATGATGGAAAGATGAGAAGTGTCAGATGGACAGAGGGAAAGAGACAAAAGAGGGCCAGCGGTTAAAACGGCAGAAAAAGCAGACGCAAAGCGCTGGCAATGCGGAAAAACGGTGCCGCCCGGATGAAGAGCGCGGCAGAAAGATGCGAAGCGGGCAGGGAAAAGCAAGGAAGACGCAGAGCAGGCAGGAAGATGCAGCGCAGATGCGAAGCAGGCAGGGAAAAGCAGGGAAGGCGCAGAGCAGGCAGAAAGATGCAGCGCAGATGCGAAGCGGGCAGGAAGACGCCAAACAGATGCGAAGCAGTCAGAAGAGCTGCCCTGCATGCCCTGTTGCGAAAAAATGCGGCGGCTGTCAGCTTCAGGGCGTGCCCTATGAAAAACAGCTGGAAAAGAAACGGGCCTATGTGCGCGCATGTGTGGGGGATGTGAAGGTGCATCCGGTGATTGGCATGGATGATCCGACTCATTATCGCAATAAGGTGCATGCGGCCTTTGGCCGGGATCGAAAGAATCATGTGATCAGCGGTGTGTACGAGGAGGGGAGCCATCGCATTGTGCCGGTGGAGTCATGTATGATTGAGGACGAGGAGGCGGATGCGGTGATCGGCACGATCCGGCGTCTTGCGAAAGACTTCAGGATCAGGATCTACGATGAGGACAGCGGTTACGGGCTGCTTCGCCATGTGATGGTACGGACAGCGTGTGCCACAGGCGAGATACTGGTGGTGTTGGTGCTCTCCTCGCCGATTCTGCCCTCAAAAAACAACTTTGTCAAGGCACTGTGCGCCCTGCATCCGCGGATCACGTCGATCGTGCTCAATGTCAATGGGCGCCATACGAGCATGGTGCTCGGAGAGCGCAACATTGTTTTATACGGCAAGGGTTATATAGAGGACGAGCTTTGCGGCAACCGTTACCGGATTTCGCCGAATTCGTTTTATCAGGTGAATCCCCGGCAGACGCGGGTGCTTTACGAAAAAGCAGTGGAATATGCGCATCTGACAGGTAAAGAAACGGTGATCGACGCATATTGCGGTATTGGGACCATTGGCATGACGGCGGCGGCCAGAGCAAAAAAAGTGATCGGCGTGGAGCTAAACCCTTCTGCGGTGAGGGATGCGGCGGCAAACGCGAAGCGTATGGGCTGCAAAAATATTTCCTTTTATAAAGGGGATGCAGGCGATTACATGAAAGGGCTGGCCGCCCTTGCGGACAAGGAGCGGGAGCAGATAGACGTGGTGTTTATGGACCCGCCGCGAAGCGGCAGCTCACCGGAGTTTTTGCAGGCAGTGACACAGCTCGCTCCGCGTCGCATTGTTTATATTTCGTGCAACCCGGAAACGCTTGGAAGAGATTTGGGGGTGTTGCGGAAAAAGGGGTATGTGCCGCGGGAATGTCAGCCGGTGGACATGTTTCCGTTTACGGATGATGTGGAAAGTATCGTGTTGCTTTCAAAACTTCATACAAAACAGAATATAGAAGT
>CASCGD010000075.1 GCA_949132985.1 uncultured Lachnospiraceae bacterium | reverse complement strand
ACCTGTTCTTGAAAATCAAGAATCATTACTAATTTTATAACACTTCTTGTCCGAACTGTCAACTGCTTTTTTCACCTTTCACACATTCCTCACATTTTCCGTAAAAAAATACGCTGTGACTCTCAATCTCACCGGAAAATTCATGCTGAGCCAGAAGATTGATATGTTCAAGACTCTGCATTTTCAGATCCAGAACCGCCCCGCACTGCTTACAGACGAAATGGTAATGCGGCATGGCGTTACCATCAAAACGATCCGGTCCGGCTCCTGTAGAAATCGTCTGTATCTCTCCAAGCTCGGTCAAGAGTGACAGATTACGATAGACCGTGCCGAGACTGATATTCGGGTATTTTTCACGAAGTCCCTGATAAACCGTCTCCGCCGTTGGATGATCACAGCGCTCCATTAAAAAATTTTTAATTGATTCTCTCTGCCTGCTGTATTTTAACATGATGACTTCCTCATAAATCAATAACTATTACTAGTTTATAATACATCCCCTTGAACATTTTGTCAATGACAAAGAATTATTATTTTCTGCATATTTTACTGTTTTTTAGAATAAAATCTACCAATGAAATAACAGGGAGTCATTATGTCCGAATATCGGAGATTCTTTTCCTATATCTATGCCTACGAGCAACAGAAAAAAACCTCAAATGCAGGCTTCGCCAAAATTGAAACAAGAGGAAGCATCACAAAAATCGAGCTTCATATGAGAGGCGTTCATCTGCCTGAACCCTCCGCCTCTCTCTATTTATTTGTAAGAAACGGTGAATCTATTCAAGGATTTCTACTCGGAAACGTTCCTTTTTCAGGAGGAAACGTAGACTGGCGTTTCACCATGACCCAAGCCCGTCTTTCTGACAGCAAATATGAAATAAAAGACGCGTCAGGCATTCTTCTGATGCATGAAAGTGATATCTGCTATGTCAGCCAATGGGATGAGGGACCGATCGACTGGTCATCTCTGCAAATATACGAAGAAAAGAAGAAGGAAGAGACAGAACCTGCCCCTCCCTCTTCAGAGGAAAAAGTAATACAATCTACAGAACTGCCGCAGCCAAAGGGCATGCCGCAAATTTTTACCGTTATCTCAAACCCAAATGAATCTGTTCCCCTTGAAGAACATGACACACAAGATATTCCTTCATTTATGCGCGCCACTTTGCCAGCCCAAACACCGGAAAACGGCAAACAGGAGTCGTTCCATAAAACCACATGGGCCGATACATGGCAGGAGCTTTTACAAACACAGCCTGTACTAAAACCCTTCTCAAATGAAAACATTCTTTGTATACGGATAGAATTAAAGGATCTGCGCGTGCTTCCGGCTTCCAACTGGCATCTGTGCAACAACAGCTTTTTGCTCCACGCATTTTTTATGCACCGGCATCTGATTCTCGGAGAAAATCCTTCCGCCAGGGACAGCCGCTGGTTTATCGGTGTTCCCGGCATTCGTTACCGACAAGAGCATGTTCTGGCGGCAATCTTCGGTTTCCCGGATTTTCTGCCGGACAAAGAGAGCACAGATGCGCAAGCCCCCTTTGGCTACTGGTATCGGACTATGGCCGAAGGAGACTAAAGAGCAGGTGATCCCTGTATCTCCCCTGGATTTCCGTATATTGCCTCATCCTGCCCTCCAGACCAAACCCCAGTGCCTCAAGCAGTCGGATGGAGGGATCATTTTCCGGCATACAGCAAGCCTCCAAACGGTGTATATTTAACTCCGTAAAGGCAATCCATATAATGCGCCGGATGGCCTCGCTCGCATAATGCTGCCCCTGATAAGCACTTGAAAACTTATATCCGATTTCGCATTTGTGGTAGGAACCGTGCATGATATTTCTCAGGCTCACGGTTCCTATAATTCTTCGCGGCTCTCTTTTTGGAAAAACCCAGTAGCGTATCATTGTCCCTTTCACAATCTGACTATACTCATAATTCAACATATACCGCTGAAAATTTTCTGTGTAAAAATTTGGGACGCGCAGCGGCTCGTAGCGCTCAAACAATTCCCGGTCTTCTTTATAAAAACGGAGTGCCTGCGCCGCATAGGTTCCATTCAGAATCCGGATCCGCAGCCGCCTCGTTTCGTACGTAAAATTCATATCTATTCGCTTTCTGTATATAAAATATGATAGAATATATTTATATCTTATCACATTTGAAAGGAATACAATAGTAAAATGAAAAAAATACCGCCAGAAGAAAAATATATGCGCGCCGCATTGCGGGAAGCAAAAAAAGCCTATGCCCTCGGAGAGGTGCCGATTGGCTGCGTGCTTGTGGCAGATGATAAGATCATAGCACGGGGCTACAACCGGAGAAAAACCGACAAAAACACACTTGCTCACGCAGAATTAACCGCCATCCGTAAAGCCGGCAAAAAAACAGGGGACTGGCGCCTTGAGCAGTGTACGATGTATGTCACCCTCGAACCATGTCAGATGTGTGCCGGCGCTATTGTTCAGGCGCGCATCCCGAAGGTGTACATCGGTACGATGAACCCAAAGGCAGGCTGTGCCGGTTCCCTCTTAAACCTCCTTCAATTCCCTTCCTTTAACCATCAGGTAGAAATTGAAAAAGGCATATTACAGGATGAATGCGCGGCACTTCTCACCGGATTTTTTAAAGAAATGCGGGACAAAAAGAAAAAAGGACTTATTGATTAACATATTAAATGTATATTTTATACATATTTTTTGTTCAGATAAGGATATTTTCCCCCTCTGAATCGTGTAGTTAATGTAAGAAGAAAGCATACTGCCGACGTAAAACAGACAATCACAGACGAGGAGGAAGTACGTATGAAATATGAAGAGCTCTACGAACGGTATTACACGATGGTTTATCGCCTTGGACTGCTGCTTTTAAAAAACCAGCAGGACGCAGAGGACGCGGCGCAGACAATCTTTCTACGGCTTATGGAAAAACAACCGGAACTCTCCGACGAAGCACATACCCGCGCATGGCTTATCACCGTCACCCGAAACTACTGTCGCGATCTGCAGCGAAGCTTCTGGCACAAACGCCGGGCAGACACGGACATGGAAACGCTGCCCGAGGCATCTGTCACACCCTTCGACAGGCAGGAAGGCCTGCTGTTTGAAATTTTTCAATCACTGCCAAACAAACAGCGTGAAGTGGTTTATCTCTATTATCTTGAGGATTACTCCGTCAAAGAGATCGGCCGGCTGTTAAACCGGAATGAAAGCACCGTTCAATCACAACTTTTTGCCGCTAGAAAAAGAATGAAAAAGCATTTTACTGCAACAAAAGCCGCTGCACTCATACTTTCTCTCGTTGTCTGTCTCGGCTTTGGAACTGTAGCGGCGGATGCGGCGTCCAATGGGAGGGTTATGGAATCCATAAAGGAATTTTTTTCCTTCGGAATCTCGGAGGAGGAGACAAAGATCGCCGAGGAGACGCTATCTCTGCCCGCCGAGGTCTATGCCTCCGAGCTAGCAGCCATTGATGACCGCTATCTTGTCCTTGCCAATGAGCGCGGACTTCTGGTTTATGACCGCGAACATGCGGGCATCGCCGCAGCCCTTGATTTGCAGGAGATCGAGTGCAACTACTTTAACGCCCACACGCTGATTACCCGGATTTTCCAGGATGGTGAGAAGCTTTATCTTTTTAACGATCATGTGGAAAGCACGGACAATGAGAGATTCTACGGCAAAAAAAACGTTACCGTTTCCATGCCTGATTTTTGTTATATTTTTGATTTATCTTCTCTAAATAAAGAAGAAGTTGAAATATCTAATAATGATTTAATAAATATCGAGCAGGTGGAACAGAATTTTGACCATTCTGCCGATCTGGTAAAAATTACGGACCAAAAAGAGATCAACGCAATCTACGAGCTATGGGAAAAGCACCGAACAGACTTTAAGGACACCTTTGAAGAGTTCCAGGAAGCTGAATTTTTGGATGAAAATTATCACAAATTCAATGAGACAATTTATAGCGAAAAATCACTTCTTTGGACAAATAAAAGCGGCAAAAAAGTGTTGAGTTGTATTACAACCGGAAGGGATTCTATCTATATGCTGTACACAAAGCATTCGGACGGAAGCTTCACCAGCGAACCGTTGAACCTCATTCTGGCGGAAAGTGACCAACAGCCATCAGACGATCCCAGCCAACCGTCTGAAGCAGGCCAGACCGACGAAAATACCGAACAAACGCTGCTGCCGGAATTTGTCTACAGCGGCGACGATGCCATTATGAAGACGATTTGCGCCTATATGAACGAAATCCGTGAATATGACAAATTCTGTTACGATCCTGATAATTTTGTGTATATTCCATCACCTCTCATTTTCGGGACCGTGGAAGAAGGGGAGGATCTGCTCGTATTTTGCAACATGTGGAGTAAGACCTATTATCAAAACGGAAATATGCTCGTCTGCGACAGCGGCGGGGAAGCCCCTGCAAGGCTAAAACTTCACCCGAACCAAAAGAAGCCCGGCGGCTATGAAGTCATCGAGGACATTCGCACCGGAGACGGCAATATGTACATGGAGGGAATCAAAACCTTCTGCGAGGGTTATCCCGGCATGCTGAAAAGATATTTTTCTGAAGAATACAACTATGAGGACGTCGAAACTGAGATGGTTTCCATGTACGTCAGGGATAACCACCTCTCCATAAAATACCGAAAGGATCCCGGCTGGGACCCGGTTCCGCTGAACTTGGAGGAATCGGATTAAAAGACAATGTCACTGACTGTTTCATGTTTTCCGTTGTCCAAAATGGCCGACGGACAAATCCCACGATGCAAGCAGGGCTGGCAGGTCAATCGATGCTGCCAGCTCTTCCTTTTGCCTGTGGGAGAGCTTTTTTAAGGATGCCTCGCGCTTCATGGCCTCGGACTTTGTATCGTAGCGCTCTACATATGCCAGCTTCACCGGACGTCTCGGCTTTGTATATTTTGCGCCGTTCCCCTCATTGTGCGCCTTCATCCTCTTTTCAATGTCATTTGTCCAGCCGGCATAAAAGCTTTCATCTGCACACCGGACAAGATATGTATAGTTCATCTCATACCCCCGGAAAGTAGCGTGTTTTTTTCAATCAGAGATTTCATCCTTGAAGCAATGCCGGAAGTCCGTTCAAATATGGTCACCCGGCCTCTTACCTGCAAATATATGTAAACGGATACCCCTGTATTGGAATATCCGTCCTATGTGTTGCTATCTATATAAAGCAACCGCGCGATTGCGGATTGTCTGCAGCTGTTCGAGATCTTTGCTTCCGCCATCGTTTTTCCGAACATACTTTAATATACGCGCAGACTGTCTTTTCGTGCCTGTCAAATTATTTTTTCAAGGCTCGTGAAATCTGACGCACACACTGCGCCATCCGCACCCGCATAGTACAAACTCTCCCATAAAGTATACACAAATTGCCGATAAATGCAAGTTATTAATCTTCAGCAACACCGCTTTCCGGCAAAAAATCCATCGGATTCACCGGCTCCTTGTCCTTCATCAACTCAAAAAACAAATTTGTGCCCTCGAGCGAATAATATTTGGTCGGAGCGGCAATCGTTCCGATCACGTCCCCGGCTTCCAGGCGTGCTCCTTCCTTAAAATTCAAATCCTGGAGCTGTCCGTAGATAACGGTGTATCCGTCCCCGATATCCATCTGAACAGTTAAGCCGCTCTGCGCATCCTTCTTGATCTTCACGATTTCGCCGCCTGCTGCCGCCGCTACCGCATCACCCTCCTTGGCGCTGATGATCATAGCCGGATTATACTTGTACTGATCGAGCGTTGCAAAATAGATGGAACTGTCCATGCTGTAGTTCATGAGCACATTTCCCTCAACTGGCCATTGAAGCTTTCCGGAAAACTGAGGTGCAGCCACAGGCTCTGCCTCTTCCTTCACCTGTACCGCTGAACCGCCCACCGGCTCCGCCGCCGAATCCTTTACCGGAACTTCCTCTTTGTCTGCTTCCGGTTTGTTGCTTTCAACAGGCTCCTCCTTCGGCAAAACCTTTGGCTCTTCCTTTTTCACCTCCGGCAAAACCACGGAATCTACCTCCTGAAGCGGCTCTGTGTCCACATCCTCACTCAGCTTTTCACTGTTTTTTGCAAGATCGGCATCCATTCTTTTCTGTTCCATTTTTCTTGCTATAAAAAGTCCGGTAAGACAGGTGACCAGAATGAGCATCATGCAGCTTGCTACAATCATCTGTTTCTGGCCCGCCAGCCATCTTGTTTTTCTCTCCTTCATCCCTTACCACCATTCTTTCTAAATTTTTTATACTCATAGTGTTACCAGGGATTCCAAAGGTTATACAGTTATTTTTTTTCCAGTTTTGTTCCAGTAAAAAAACAGGTTAAAATTTCTTCATAGTCTGCACCGCTCTTTGCCTGCTCGCAGGCCGCATACTGACTCAGCCCCATTCCATGTCCTTTTCCTTTTGTGACAATACGAATTTTTCCCTCCACTTCTTTGATATAAAAGCATGGAGAAGGCAGCTCAAGTGCCTCGCGCAATTCATCTCCGCTGACCATATCCTCTTCAACTGTCACCGTCTTTACATATCCATTTTTATCCTTCTCAATCAAAATCTCTGTTTCTTTAAAATCAGTCTTTTCCGAACGTTCCAAAGCCTTTTGAAACTCCTCATACGAAAAAAAGCGGACGGTAAGATAATCCGGCGAAGTGATATCCATGCCGCAGGGGACAGAAGTGAGATACGGTGTCTTCTCTCCGTTTAACTCTTTCATCTCACGAGTTGCCCCTGCGCTGACCTTGTGATAGACGTTCTGAATCAGCCTGTCCTCGCAAGTTAAAACCTCTCCGGAAGTTTCTTTTACGGCTGTGCTTGCAATCTCATAATTTGTCTGCAAACGACCGCTGCCCCAAAGCTCACTTAACTCCTCCATAGACAAAGACTTCTCCGCCTCAAGCCCCAGCTCCATTCTGCGGTAATATTCTGTGCGAACTAAAACCGCCTGCGCTTTGATCGCTTCTTTCGGCGCGTCCATCGAAATCTGTCCCGACAAAATACCCACAAGAAGCTCCGTTGGCTCTGCCCCATCTTTCATTTCCTGGCCTGAATCGGAGTCCTCCTCTCTGCCTCCTTGTCCAATCTGAAAAAGGGCATTGCCCTGAACCGCATATGTAATAATATAGGGAAGTATGATTAAAATAATCAGAATCGCAAGAATTGTTTTTATTTTTTCGGTCATACCTGTACTCCTCCTGCTTCCTTTCAAAGACTTGTACAAATATATGCCGATCTGACGTGATACAGAACCAGAGAAATTAAATAAGAAATTGTGTGTCCGCCTGGGCTAAAGAAACAACGCAAAAATTGTTTCTTTAGCGTCCCACATTCGGCCGGCACAGGATATTTGCAAGCGCAGAAAATTCCGCAAGTGTCAGCGCTTCCCCGCGGATTGTCAAAGACTTTCCGATTGCAGTAACAGCATCCTCGATCTGCTCTTTTGAAAACGGAAGATCCGATGCGTTTTTCAGACTGTTTACAAGGGTCTTGCGGCGCTGATTAAACGAAGCCCGGATCAGGCGGAACATCAGACTTTCATCCATGGCTTCTACCGGAGGCTGGTCGTGTTTTGTGAGACGAATCACAGCGCTTCCCACATTCGGCCGGGGCAGAAAACAATTCGGCGGCACGTTCGCTACAATCTGTGGTCTGGCATAATACTGAACCGCCAGAGAGAGCGCGCCGTAATCCTTGCTTCCCGGCCCGCACTGCATCCGCTCCGCCACCTCCCTTTGTACCATGACTGTGATACTCTCAATCGGCGCATGGCTCTCAAACAAGCCCATGATGATTGGCGTCGTAATATAATAAGGAAGGTTTGCCACCACCTTTACCGGCTTTCCGTCATTTTTTTCCCGCGCTAAAACAGAAATATCCACTTTTAGAATATCCTCATTGATAATTTCCACGTTTTCGTATTCGCGGAGTGTATCGTGTAAAATAGGGATCAGGTTTTTGTCGATCTCTACCGCTGCCACCCGTCCCGCCGACTCGCACAGATATTGTGTCATCGTCCCGATTCCCGGCCCGATCTCAATGACAAAATCGTCCTTAGTGACGCCCGCTTCCTTAATAATACGCTCGAGCACATGCGTATCAATCAGAAAATTTTGTCCGAATTTTTTCTGAAAATGAAAATTGTATTTCTGCAGCACGGCCACCGTGCGGTGCGGCTCACCTAAATATGCCATCGTTCCTCCTGTCTAGCCCTGCAATCCTCGCGACTGACGATCCATGTCCTCTATGACAATGTCATAAATTTCTCCTAAAGAAGCACAGTATTCCAGTACTTTCCACGGTTCATTCGTATGAAAATGGATTTTGATTAAATCCTCATCTCCGACTGCTAACAGACAGTCTCCGTGAAAATTATCCGTGAAATATGCATTAATCACATCTTCATCGAGATGTCTGCCTTCGATTAACAATTGTGTATCATATTTATATTCTAACATCTAATTTTTCACCTTTTAACCGTATTCACTAATTATATACTTCATCCTCTAATCCATGTTCGTTAAATGGCAAGTATCATTCTAACTAAGAACTCATATTGTACCGTATCCACTAAATACCTGTATCATACTTTATAAAATAATCGACATGCATTCTCCCAAGTAATATCCTCGACTTCTCTTTCTGAAATTCCCTTAATTTCCGCAATCTTTTTCACCACATACAAAAGCTCCCGCGAATCATTTCGAGACCCGCGATGAGGCTCTGGACAAAGATACGGGCTGTCCGTCTCTAAAAGCAGCCGCTCCATCGGTGTCTCCTCCACCGTCTGCACGAGCTTTTTCGCATTTTTAAACGTTACTACGCCTCCGATACCGATGTAATAACCCATCTTTACATACTCCCGTGCCAGCTCCGGCGAATAGGAATAGCAGTGAATCACACCGGAAAGACCCTCCGCATGCTCCTTTACAATTGAAAGAGTGTCAGCTGCCGCATCCCTGGAATGGATGACCACCGGAAGCTCCGCCTCTTTTGCCAGCTCAAGCTGTCTGATAAACCAGTGTTTTTGATTTTCCTGTGCCTCCGCTTCCTTCTCCCAGTAATAATCCAGTCCAATCTCGCCGATAGCAACTGTTTTCTCTAAACGGCAAAGACTCCGAATCCGGTCGATCACACCTTCATTCATACCCTCCAGCTCGCTGGGATGGACGCCAAGGGCTGCATACACATGGGGAAATTCCTTTGCAAGAGAAACGCAATCTTCTATCGAATCGACTGTTGATGCCACATTAATCACTTTTCCGACACATCCAAAAGAAAAATCTTCTTTTCCATCTGTCGTGTTATCCGTATTGGCACCGCATTTTCCGATATTACATGTTTTATCATCCTGCCCGCGCGCCGGACACCCGCCAGCTTTTGACAATATATTTCCATTTAATTCCCGTGTACAATCAGGCAGGGAAGATTTTCTCCCTGCACATAAACAAGGGAGCTGTCCGAGCAGCTCCCTCCGATCTTCATTAAACCGCTCATCATCATAATGGGCGTGCGTATCAAATATCATAGTTCTTTCCTTTTATAACTGTCTGGTTTCCTCACAGCTTCGCAGTCTTAGCAGTAAACTTCCCACTCTGATGATCTGGCATTTCACCTAGCAGATTTCCGCACCCGCAGGCATATCCTTTTCGGGAACAACTACCGCAAGATTTCCGTTTTCATCCTCCGCGCACAGAATCATCCCCTCGGATAACACGCCGGCCAGCTTCGCAGGCTTTAAGTTTACTAAAACCATCACCTTTTTGCCCACCATCTCCTCCGGCTTATAATATTTCTGAATGCCGGAGACGATCTGCTTCACCTGGCTTCCGATGCGCACCTGCGAGCAGAGCAGCTTTTTGGATTTCTCGACAGGCTTGCACTCTATAATCTCTCCGACTTGAAACTGCATGTTGCCAAATTCCTCAAACGTGATCTCCGCCTTCGGCTCTATGTCGATCACAGGCTCCCCGGGTGCATCGCTCTCCTCTTCTACCGGCGGATGCAGAGCATTGACCTTTTCCATAACCTCATTGATATCCAACCTTGCAAACAAAATCTCCGGAGCATCGGTCACCTTTGTACCGCTCACATATGCGCCGAACTGATCCAGCTCATCGTAAGGAATCTCCTTTGCGTTCAGCTGCGCAAGAATCTTTTCCGCAGTTTCCGGCATAAAGCTCTTTAACAGCGTCGCACCGATGCTGATTCCCTCCACCAGATTATATAATACCTCGGAAAGCCGGGGCTTTGTCGCCTCATCCTTCGCCAGAATCCACGGGGTCGTCTCATCGATATACTTATTGTAGCGCTTAAACAAATTCATGATCTCTGTTATGGCATCCGCCACACGCAAATCCGCCATCTTTGCCGCAACTCTGTCCCTCGTTGTGGAAGCGACCTCCTTTAAATCCGCGTCCATATCCCCGGTAACACCGGTAGCGCTCACCACGCCGTCAAAATATTTGTTGCTCATGGAGATCGTGCGGTTCACCAAATTGCCCATCGTGTTTGCCAGATCGGAATTGATGCGCTCCACCAGCAAATCCCAGGAAATGACACCGTCATTGTCAAAAGGCATCTCATGGAGCACAAAATAACGCACCGCATCCACACCGAAAAAATCAACCAGCTCATCCGCGTAGAGCACATTTCCTTTTGACTTGCTCATCTTTCCGTCACCCTGCAAAAGCCAGGGATGCCCGAATATCTGCTTCGGCAGAGGAAGATCCAGAGCCATCAAAAAGATCGGCCAGTAGATCGTATGAAAACGAATGATATCCTTTCCAATCAGATGCAAATCGGCAGGCCAATTTTTATCAAACTGCTCCGTCGAATTTCCGTCACAGTCATAGCCGATACCGGTAATATAGTTTGTCAATGCATCCAGCCATACATAGATTACATGCTTGTCGTCAAAGTCAACCGGGATTCCCCAGTCAAAGGAGGTACGCGACACGCAAAGATCCTGTAAACCCGGAAGCAAAAAGTTATTCATCATCTCGTTTTTGCGGGAGACGGGCTGAATAAACTCCGGGTGCGCGTTGATATGCTCGATCAGGCGGTCCGCGTATTTGCTCATCTTAAAGAAATATGCCTCTTCCTTTGCGGGCTTTACCTCCCGACCGCAGTCCGGGCATTTTCCGTCCACCAGCTGAGACTGGGTCCAGAAGGACTCGCAGGGTGTACAGTAAAGGCCCTCATAAGCGCTCTTGTAAATATCGCCCTTGTCATACAGCTTTTTAAA
Source organism: uncultured Lachnospiraceae bacterium (assembly GCA_949132985.1). GTDB lineage: Bacteria > Bacillota > Clostridia > Lachnospirales > Lachnospiraceae > W0P33-017. The sequence continues at coordinate 5,103 of CASCGD010000075.1, read as the reverse complement.
TATTTTCTGAACCTGCTTCTCATGATCATCATCCGTCGTGCGGATAAATTTATCATAGGAGGTATTCATCAAATCCCAGATATCCCGAATCGTGCCTGCTACTTTGTCCACGTATTCCTTCGGGGTAACGCCGTCGTCCTGTGCCTTCAGCTCAATCTTTTGTCCGTGCTCATCGGTACCGGTCTGGAAAAAGACGTCATAGCCCTCCTGCCTTTTAAACCGCGCGATGCTGTCCGCCAGAACAATCTCATAGGTGTTTCCGATATGAGGCTTTCCGGACGCATAAGCGATCGCAGTGGTTATATAGTATTTTCCTTTGTCTGCCATGCTTCTAGTCCTCGCGTACTTCTTCCGCAGTCTCTTTTACTTCTGCTTTGATCTCTACTTTAATTTCTTCTGTTTCTTCTTCCGGCGCATCCTTCGTGACGGCATCTACGATGATCTCGTCATCCTCCATCTTCGCACCGCAGCTCTTGCAGTAGGCATCGTCCTCCCCTACACTCTCGCCGCAGCGGGGGCAGGTCTTCTCGCCCTTCAGACTCTGAAGCTCCTTTTTCATGTCCTCTATGACTTCGAGCGCTTCCTTTATAAGCTCCATCTCCTCATAGCAGCCTTCCATGTCATCTTTATGATCTTCATAGTATTGCCTGCCGATCTCGGCATACATTCTCTGTACGTAATCCTTCTTGGAACGAATATCAAGCTTCAGCTTTGCCACACCGGATAAATCCTTTGCTTTCTGGCTCGCATCCTTGCCGGCACTCGCTAATGTCTCACTGATCTTATTAAAGAAATCCATCCTTCACGTCTCCTTTTCCTGATTTTTAAAAAACTGCCAACTGTTTATTTATAGATTATAACCAGTTCACCGCGTTTTTGCAACTTTTAATTTACGCAGTAAACGGTATTTATCTGGTAAAGATAGAAGCTCCTTATCAGATGTACTGCCGGAAATGAACCCAAAAGCCACCCGGCTAACACACAAAAAATCTCAGGGACAACCGCCGCTAGATAAGCGACAGGGAGGCTGTCTACTTCCGACAGCCTCCCTACTGTTTTGTACTGGTACGCACTCTATCGTTTACTTATAAAAATTTCTCTGCGTATTCAAAAACGCCATTATCAAATAATACTATAGTCTCTGCATCCTCTTCAATAACATACTGATTCTCATTCTTAACCGCCTTTTTCTCAGAATGAGTGCTCATCAATTCAGATTTTGACATCTGCTCTGTATCACCTGCCTGCACACCAATAATGGTTGCCATTATAATACAACCAATGAGAACAATTGACGAAATTATACGTTTTTTCATAGTGGATTCCTTTCTCCCTCTCTCGCATTTCTTCTTGTAATGCCTGCTCTCACGATGGAGAGCGGCAGTTACTTCACCTGTCAAACTCTCTTTACTTTCCCCTTGTATCCCTTTATCTTCACGCCTTTATCACAGTATACCTCGCGCATAAATCCTTCTTCCACACCTGAGAGATCCAACTCCCTTAAGCTGTTATTCTGGCAGTAAAGGCTATCTAAATATGGCTTTTTACCGAGCTTTAACTGCTTTAAGCTGTTATTTTTTACGTCAATCGTATGCAGCTTTTTATTGTTTGTCAGATCAAGCTTCGTCAGCTTTTTGCTGCCGTTCACAACCAACCACGAAAGCTTCTTATTTTTAGACACATCAAGCTTTGTCAGCTTTTTGCTGCCGATTACTTTCAGCCAGGAGAGCTTTGTCAGCTTTGATACGTCCAGGGATTTCAGGGCTGTATTTTGCAGATCTAATGTAAATATTTTTGTATTTTTAGACAGATCCAGCTTTGTCAATTTACGGTTATTCATAAAATATAACTGTGTCAGTTCTTTCTGTTTTGACAGATCCAGCGATTTTAAAGGTGTTCCGTCGACGACCAGCGACACAAGCTTTGTGTTTGCGGAAATATCCAGCGTCCCCAGCCTCCTGCAAGTCACAGAGAGGTGCCGAAGCTTCCTGTTTTTCTTTAAGTTAAGCTTTTTCAGTGAGCCGGACTCCACATAGAGTCCCTCAAGATTCGTATTTTTCGTAACAAACAGAGACTTTAATGGTTCAGCATTGATGGACAGAACAGTCAAAGCCGAATTATTTTTTACATCAAGCTGAGCCAGCAGTCTGCTTTCAACCGTTACGTTTTCAAGTGTACCCGCTACCGCCAGATCTAGCGCTTTCAACCCCGGGCATTCCAGCTTCAGCCGTCTCAATCCCGGACTCTGCGACAAATCAATCCCTTCGAGTGCATCACTTTGAATCTCCACATTTTCCAGCGAGTCCGGCCCTGATATTTCTACCGTTTGAAGATACTTATTTACCAGTATAATCTCTTTAAGGGCATCCAGCCCTGCCGCCTGAAACTCTGTGAAATCAGATATCTGTGTATTAATACGCAAACTTTCCAGTCTCTCAAAACCGCCAAACATATCGTTTGAAATTCCTGCCGTGTTACCCAGATACATCCATTTAATCTGATTGTCTTCATCAAAGATCACGCCTTTAGCGTCCGAGACAGAAACCGTTTCCAGCTCCTTCGTACCCCGCAGGTCAATGGCCCCGATCTTTGCATCTGCGCCGCTATATCTCCCGTCCTTATTCGCCCCTTCGTCGCAAATACGAAAAACCTTTAAATGCTCCAGCCCGGACACCTTGACCCGGATATCCGATACACCCGCAGGTGCTTTTCGGGAGACAAGAAATAGCCTTGCACTTTCCAGACAGGGAAATGCCGTTAAAACCTGTTTCATTTTTTGCATAAACCTTTAGATGCAATTCTATGTGAGCTATAGGGATACGTATTCGAATTTTGATGAAGTCCAATAGTTCCCAATGTCTTATCTTTCCCCCAAAGATATGTACGGAAATACTGTACCTGTGAAAAGTCTGATAGGTCCTAATGCCCGCTCTCACGATGGAGGCCGGCAGTTATACAGTCATACCCTTGTAATCTTTCCTTTGTAGCCCTTCACCTTCACCTTCTTATCACAGATCAACTCCCGGAGTGCCTCTGTCCCGGACAGGTCCAGTGTCGTCAGCTTGTTTTTCGAGCAATCCAGATAATACATTTGCGTCTTTATACCAATCTTTAACGTTTTTAACGCATTATTGCTGGCATCAAGGTAAGGCACATGTTTGCTTCTCGACAAATCAAGCTCCTTAAGTTTTTTATTGCCAGTCACGATCACCCCATAGAGCTTTGAAAGCGCCGAAACATTCAACGATGTAATCGATGTGTTCTCTACTTCCAGCTCCCATAGCAATCTGTTTTTTGATAAATCCAGCTTGCCTAGTTTTTTCATGTTTTTTATATAGACACGCATTAGTTTCTTCTGCTTTGACAGATTCAGCGATTTTAACGGCGTATTTTTAATCGACAATATCTCCATTTTCGTATTCGCGGAAACATCCAGTGTTTTCAGCTTTCCGCATTTGATGTAGAGCACCACCAGCTTCTTATTTCTTTTCAAATCCAGCTTCTTTATTAAGCCAGATTGAACATCAAGGCCACTCAGCTTTTTATTTTTTGAAATATCCAGAGACTTTAACAAACCCGAATTGACTGACAGCCATTCCAGTTCTACGTTTTTTTTCACGTCTAATGCTTTCAGCGAAGGGCAGTCCAGCGTAAGCTCCTCCAGACCCTGGCTCTTAGAAACATTGATATACGAAAGTCCTCCGCCCTTTATTTCCAGCTCTTTCAGCCCTTGATTTTTCGGTATCTCCCATCCCGTAAACGCATCGCTCTCTATATACACATTCTCCAATGCGTTTGTACCGTCAAAAACAAAGCGTTCCAGCTTTGGGCATTTTAGCTCAAGCCGTTTTAAGCTCCGGTTGTCCTGCGTTTCCCAATCCGTAAATGCATCGCTCTCTATACGCACCTTCTCCAATGCGTCTGCTCCGTTAAATACAAGGCGCTTCAGCTTCGGGCACTTTAACTGGATTTCCTTTAAAGCAGGACTATGCGATACATCGGCTACTGACATCCGCGCCCCCTCGACAACAGCCGTTTCCAGTGCCGTTGCCCCCGCAAACACGATCTCCTTTATGGAGCTGCTGTACACTTCCAGTCTGTTAAGCGCACTGTTTTTTGACAGGTCAAGACGTATAAAATCCGGGGAACCGTCACGCACCAATAAGTTCTCCAGACAGTCAAAGCCCGCAATCTGCCCATACGGAATCTCCTTCACATTCCATATCTTCAGGCTTTTGATCTGGTTCTCCTCATCAAAAAGTACCGACTTCACATCCGATATCCGCAGCGTTTCCAACGCCGGCGTATCTCTCAAATCAACGCCGCCCAGCACAGCATTGGAACCGTCCTCGTTGTTCTTCTCACCGGATATCACATCCTGAATTGCCAGCTCTTTTAAATGCTTTAAACCGGACACCTGAATCTGTATCTCCGCCGAACCACCCGGCGCCCCTGCTGAATCCAGAAACAGACTCGCCTGCTCCAGATTCGGGAACACCCGCAAATCCAGCACCTCCCCGGCCCAGACCCCGAAAAGTTCATATCTGTCATTCCCATAATCTTCTTCATGTTCCAGAACCAGTTTTCTTAGATTTGTAAAATACTGCACCTGTGAAAAGTCTGAAAGATCCTTTTCCAGCTCCATACTTGTGACCGCCGCGACCTCCTCTGGCGAGAGAAATCCGTCTTTATCTTTGTCATACCACGCCGCATCCTTTAAAAACCACTCGTCCGGGAAATACTCGGATGTCAGCGGGATGTTCTCGTCATCGAGGACTTCCTTTGCCTGTGCAATGTCCGTCGGTGTGAATAAGAGCTTTACACCAACCAAAAATGCGCCTACGAATAGTAATTTTTTCATGTATTTTTTCTCCTTTTCATGCGGTATCGGCACGCGTCGTTTAGTGTCGTCTCGAAAGACATCTTCAGGAATGCTCCGTCTTTTGCCGTCCAACGACTATATGTATCGCCCTTCATAATGGAAGACGATACATATAGTCTAAGTTTTATTCTTCTACTATAACAAATATACGAATTGTTGTAATGCTAAAGCGGAGTTATCAGAGAAATTTTGCCTTATATGTGCTATATTTGATTAATTCC
>CASCGD010000074.1 GCA_949132985.1 uncultured Lachnospiraceae bacterium | reverse complement strand
TCCTTTTTCCACATAATATATCCCTCAAAGGCGATTCATGTTCTTTCGTGCACAAGCCATTATTTATAAGGATTCACAATATACTCATACGGTGTCTGCTGATACACGTAGTAGTTGAGCCAGTTCGAATACAAAATGTTGCCATGGGAGCGCCACTGCAGACGCGGCTTTTTTGTGTAGTCGTCATTCGGGTAATAATTCACGGGAACCTCAATCGGAAGTCCCTTCTCCTTATCACGCATATACTCCTTGTGAAGTGTCAGGCGGTCATACTCGGGATGTCCCATAAGAAATATTTTTCTCCCGTCGTTGTCTATGACGAGAAAAACCCCCGCCTCCTCGCTCTCTGCCAGGACAGTCAGCTCCGGCACCGCCTCGATATCCGCTCTGCTCATCTCCGTATGCCTCGAATGCGGCGCCATAAAGTAATCATCAAAGCCCCGCACCAGCGGTATTTTTCTGTTTTCCACATGGTGCTCGTAAACGCCGAACACCTTTCGGTCCATCTGATGTTTATGAATACCGTAATAATGGTACAGTCCGGCCTGCGCGCCCCAACAGACGTGCAGCGTGGAGGTCACATGCTCCCTCGCCCAGTCCATGATCTCACACAACTCCTCCCAGTAATCCACCTCCTCGAAATTCATCTGCTCCACCGGTGCGCCGGTAATAATCAAACCGTCCAGATTTCGGTCACGAATCTCATCCAGCGTCACATAAAACTGCTCCAGATGCTTCTGCGATGCATGCGCCGACTCATGGCTCGACACGGTCAGGAACGTAATATTGACCTGCAGCGGCGTATTTGAAAGGGAGCGCAGCGTCTGCAGCTCGTTATCCTCCTTGAGGGGCATCAGATTCAAAATACCGATTTCAATGGGACGGATGTCCTGATGCTCCGAGCGAATCTCATCCATCACAAATATATTTTCGTTCTCCAAAATCTCCCTTGCGGGCAGGTTGCTTTTAATATTAATTGGCATAATAATCTCCTCCTGATGTCTCTGTTTACATTCTTTGCTGGTGTATTTTATCGCCGGACGCTGCCCCTGCGCCGCTTTCGATATCTTCCTCACGGGCCGGATGCACAAAAATTTCAGCCCGGATCTTTGACCATTGCCAGCAGCTCCTCCTCCGTGATCACCGAAACGCCGAGGCTTTTCGCCTTATCCAGCTTGCTCCCGGCCGACTCCCCCGCAACAAGGTAGCTAGTCTTTTTGCTGACAGAGCCGGTACACTTTCCGCCGTTGGCCTCGATGAGCGCGGCAGCTTCCTTCCGTCCAAGCGTGGGAAGCGTGCCCGTCACAACAATCGTAAGCCCCTCTAAGGCTTTTCCCCGGGCCGTCTCCTCCGACTCCATGTTCATGCCGAGGGCTGCCACCTCATCCAGCAGCCTCCGGTTTTCTGCATCTGCAAAATAATTATGGATACACTCCGCTGTGATATCCCCCACATCCGGTATCAGAACAAGCGTTTCCACGTCCGTATCCGCCAGCTCCTGCAAGCTTGAAAAGTGCTTCATGATCTCGCGCGCCGACGCCTTTCCCACATTTCGGATGGCGAGCCCGGTTAAAAATTTATCCACGGAATTGCGTTTGCTCTCCTCGATCGCCCCAAGAATCTTATCGGTATTTTTTTCCTTACCCATAATACCCTTCTCAATCAGTTCCTCCCGATGCTCGTGCAGGCGATAAATATCTGTGTAATTATGCACATATCCTTCATCCACCAGCGCGTCCACATATTTAGAGCCGAAGGCCTTGATATCCATCGCATCACGACTCACAAAATAGGCAAGCGTCCGCTTGATCTGCGCCGGGCATGAGGGATTTGCACAGCAGATATCGGCGGTACCCTCCTCGCGGATGAGGGCATGCCCGCACACCGGACAGACATCCGGTGCCTGAAAAACTGTCCCGGTGGGCTTTGTGACACTGATAATGGCGGGAATAATCTCTCCCTGCTTACGGCACATAGCGTGGCAGCCTTCGTCAATGCCAAGGCTTCTGATGTAATCGATATTGTGCAAGGTAGCATACTGTACGCTCGTGCCGCACAGACGCACCGGACGGGCAAACCGCGCACGGAAAGTCATTTTTCCGGTGCGTCCCACACCCACCTCGATCTCCTCGATTTCCACCTCTTTTTCCTCCGGCGGATATTTATAGGCGATATGCCCCGCGGAATACTTGCTTCCGGCCGGAAAATCCGCACGGTAGACAACCTGTTCGATTTTCACCACCGCTCCGTCGATATCGTAATCATAGTCGCCGCGGTGTTCCCCGATATCATCGATAGCCGCCAGAACCTCTTTAGCATTTTCACAGAGTACGTGGGGAACAATCATAACGCCCTGCGCCGCCAGCTCATCCAGTCCTGCCGTATGGCATTCCATCAAATGCGCACTCTCCCCGGTTGCGTCCTGCACATTAAACACGAACATCCTAAGTCCCCGCTCCCGCGTGACGGCCGGATCAAGCTGGCGCAGCGTTCCCGCCGCAAGATTGCGCGGGTTTGCCGCCGGCTTTTTGCCAAGACTCTCCTGCTTTTCGTTGAAGCGCTCAAAGCTGCTGTGACTCATATATACCTCGCCCCGCAGCTCCACATATCCGGGCATACCAATCGTCTGCCTCACATCCGGAATGACCCGGGCATTTAAAGTGACATCCTCCCCTACAAGCCCGTCTCCCCGGGTCTCCGCCAGAGTGAGTGCCCCATCCTCATAGCGCAGCGACATGCTCAACCCGTCAACTTTCCGCTCTACGGAAAACCGCGCGTCTGGATGCAGTTCTTTTACCTCCGAGATCCACGTCTCAACCTCCTCCTTTGTAAAGACATCCTGTATGCTCAGCATCGGGACGTGGTGCGCGATCGTCACCCCCGCCTCTCGCTTTGCCGCTCCCCCAACCTTTTGCGTCGGCGAATCCTTCGTCACCCAGTCGGGATGCTCCCGCTCCATCTCCTTTAACTCCTGCATCAACCCGTCATATTCAAAATCGCTGATCGAAGGAGAATCTTCATTATAATAAAGGTTCATGTGTCCTTCGATTGTCTTCTTTAATTCTTCATAACGCGTTTTCTTTTCGTCCATCTGTTACCTCACTGTCTCATTGGATGAATATCGAATCATCTGCTCTAATTGTTCCCATTCCTTTTGTGTTACATCCCGGTACTCCCCCTCTTTTAAGTCTCCCAGATAAATATTCATGATACGCACGCGCCTTAAGGTCTTCACTTTGCAGCCCAACACCTCGCACATGCGGCGAATCTGCCGGTTCAGCCCCTGAGTCAACACAATATGAAATTCACGCTCCTTGCTTTTCCATACACTGCAGGGTCTTGTAACGGTATCCAGAATCGGAACTCCATTCGACATTTGCATAAGAAAATCCTCCGTGACCTCCCTGTTTATGGTCACGACATACTCCTTCTCATGCCGGTTCCCGGCCCGCATAATCCTGTTAACGATGTCTCCGTCGTTCGTCAGAAGAATCAGTCCGGTAGAATTCCGATCGAGCCGTCCCACCGGGTAAATACGCCTGGGATAGCCGATATAGTCCACAATATTTTTCCCTTCCTTTCTGGATGTGGTGCAGACGATTCCGGGCGGCTTGTTAAAGGCAATCAAAATCCGTTCTTCCTCCTGCTCCACACGCCTTCCCCTGAAATAAACCACAGCCCCCTGCCGCACACGCTCGCCCAGCCGCGCAGTCCTTTCACCAATGCAAACCTCTCCGGCTTCAACCGCCCGATCCGCCTCTCTGCGGGAGCAGACACCTGCCTCACTCAAAAACCGATTGATACGTATTCCTTCCTCTTCCTGTCGCATGATTTCTTCCTCTTTCCGCAAAAGCTGCCATCAAAAAGGCGGTTACCGTATTATGCAAATGCACAATGCATTGCACGCCGACAACCGCCTTTACGCTTGTAAACAACTCCCGTACCTTCACAGGCACTTATTTATCTTACTGAATCAAATCCGTTTTCATGTATCCGGTCTGTCCATTCCACTCTACCTTTGTCCAGCCCTCCGCATAACTCATAATAACCTTTACCACATCTCCGGGGGCAGCCACTCCCACCTTGTCAGCCGTCTCGCTCATGGAAACACGAACATTCACGGTATCCGTCAGTGTAATCTCCTTGCCCTCCGGCAATGCCTTTGCCGGTTTATTCTCTTCCGTATCGGAGCCGCTCGGAACCTTTTCTTTTTTCGTAGTTACAAACTCACGTTTTACATATCCCTTCTTGCCGTCATAGGATGCCTTTACCCAGCCGTCCTTTTCGGTATCAGGATAAATCTTCAACTCACTGCCGAGCACGATCTGTGTGACAATATCATCGTCTGTGCTGGGACCCTTTCTCATGTTGATACCGTCCATCGCGTAAGCCGTCTTTGCCTTACCGTCGGAATCCTCGTCAGCATTCTTGTCATCGTTCTTGCCATCCTCCGGCTTCTCTTCATCATCTTTTTTGTCGTCCGGCTTGTCTTCCTGCTTCTGATCGGTTTCCCCATCTGCCGGGGTATCATCCCCTGCATTCTCTCCCGGCTGAACCAGCGACTGTGCCCATGCCGCCAGAGCATTCGGCAGCGTCTCCTCCGCCATCTGCTTTAACTCCGAATCCGACGCGATCGCATCCTCAAACTTTTTCTGAACATTTGACCAGAGTGTAAGGAAGTCTTCTCCCTTCTCATATTCGTTGAGCAGGGCCTGTACATCCGCCTCCGTGCTCACCTCCAGGTTAGACTGGTTAAACTGGCTGTATGCATTGTCAATATAGAGGGCACCGTTTTCATCCGTCCGCAAATAAAAACGATCCAAACCCGGCGCCTGTGTATCGACATCCTTATATTTAATCTCCACATATACGGAGACTATATATTCACCCTCCTGCAAACCGGATTTTGTATAACAGGAAATATTGTTATACGCTTCCACGTACTCACTGTTCAGCTTGATAAAGCTTTTCTCCGTGTCGGAAACCGGCTTCGCAAATTTCTCCAAAGATGCCACATCTCCTGACGCATGCGCTTTATAATAGTCGCCAACCAACTGATTCACCTCGGGTATGGCATCAATCTCAAACTCTTCGGTCAGATCGGCAGTATCATCCTGATGTTCATCCGTCACCGGCTCCTTTGTATCCTCCTTAACCGGCCCCGTACACTTTGCTAAAACTACAACCATAGCAATAAAAAGCGCTCCTGCCGCAAGATAACGCTTGTATCTGTTTACCAGCTCCAGAAATCTTCCCGTCTGAAAGCCGTCATCTTTCGTTTTTGTTGTCTGTACCGGTTCCTCCGCTTTCTTATGATTACTTTTATTTGTATCTGTAAGCTGCATGCCCGCAGCATTTTCCTTCTGATTATTTGTCTGATTCAATTCTGTATTTTTAACAGAACCCTGACTCTGATTTTTAAGGTTCTTCTTTGCCATTTGTACTACCTCCTAAAATTTTGAAAACTGTTATCTGCTTGTTAAATGCAACCGGCGGGAATCGAACCCACATTACAGGAGTCGGAGTCCTGCGTTCTATCCGTTAGACTACGGTTGCCTGTTTTTTAGGAGCAGTATATTATTTTTTTATTTATGCTGGAACCATTTACGTTTTTTACTTCGAGTCTTCAACTCCTCATCAATCGCCTGCTGAATACGAGTCTTGACCAACGCACAAATTTCGCGTGAGTTCATATCCTTATAATCTTCATAATAGAGCGGAGGGAGATAACGTACCTTCGCTGTCACAGGTGCCAGAGAATTTTTCCCAAACACCTTGTAGGAGTCAGTCAAAGCCACCGGTACAATCGGTGCCTTTGCCATCATCGCCATCTTAAAGCTGCCCGGCTTGAACTCCTGAAGTGTATTTCCGTTATTTTTGTAACCACCTTCAGAAAAAATAATATAACGACGCCCCTCCTTCACCTCGGAGGACGTTTTCTTAATGATCTTTAAGGCCTGACGCACGTCGTCAAGCTTCATGCGTTCACCTTCCACCAGATCGATAAATTCTTTAATTAAAATGCCGTAGGAAACCGCATCGTCCACCACGACAGAGCAGGGAGCTGCATGTGTAATCATAATACTGAGCGCATCAAATTTGCCCTGGTGATTCGGGTACATGACATAGCCGCCCTCCTTCGGCAGATTCTCCAAACCGTCGCAGGTCGTTTTTATGTTACCCGTGCGCATCATATAATAAATCGCACGCCTGGCAATTTTGTACCGCTTCGCCTCATCAAATTTTTCTGTATGCCTTGCCATATAGGCCATCTTCGGTATCATGTAAATATGATAGAAGTTCCAAAATATGACCCAGTAAAAACGCAACATAGTTACTAACTCATGATCTCCTCGCTTATTGTTGATGTACACCACATCGCAAAAAACATTGTAGCAAAAAATTTTCAAAAACGCAAGACCCAAATTTCAAAAGTGCAAAAATTTTACAATGCAAAAGACAGCTCCTTTCGAAGCTGTCTTTTTTGCATTTGCATAATTCTTAAAATTTCCCTCTTATTTTACACTTGCAGAAACCTCGATAAATCCTGTCGCGTAAGGCCCCAGTGCATAAGGATCTGCGTAGAATACGAGCTTTCCTTTTCTCATATAAAACATGTTGTTAAAGTTCATCTTCTTTAACCCTTCCTTAAGCACCTGCTTCGCCGTCTTGCCTCCCATATCGCCGTAAAAGCCCGCTTTTTCGCCTTCCTTGTCAAGCTTCTTCACATAGAGATTTTTCACCTTTGTATTCAGCTTTGCCTTTGTCGTCCCAAGGATCTTCGCCGCAGCCAGCTTTTCTCCGGTCTTTGCGTCAAAGGTGGAGCACATGCGGTAAGGCGTGCCATGGGCACCGCCCGTATAGAGATAACCGCTCATCACTACGCTGAAATACTTCCCGTCGTTGTTCGTCACTTCATAAGTAACCTCGTCGGCATAGCTCCAGGAGACGTCATCGTCTGGATAATCCTTTATGAGGTCCTCCATCTCCTTTTTGTAAGTGCCCTGTGCCTTCTCAGCCTCCTTGATCCAGGTTTTGCGCTGCTTTGTGAGGGAACTGTTAATCTTTTTTGCGGCTGCAGAATTATCGGTGATCACCGGATACACATAGGCCAGCTCATAAAAAGTTTTTCCGCTCTTTAAATCATAGCTCTTCTCGTATTTTTTCTCCGTCACCTGAAACTTCTTTGCCGCAGACGCCGGCTGCACGTTCAGAGCCAATGCCCCCACAATCACTCCCGCCGCAAGTGCCGCCGCACCCAGCCGCCTCAAAAATCCGCTCTTTGCTTTCATAAAAATTTCCTCCTTAAAATAAAAATTTTTTGGTAACTTTCGTTCCTGTCTATATAGACACCAGTTTTTTCCAGAGGTTACAAAAAATTTTTTTATTTTTCATTTTCCATATTTTTCTTGATAAATTTTTCCCGTCCGAATCTACTGCCCTGCGGATTTGATCATAAACTCGATATCCTGCACAAACTGCGCGCTGTTATATAAAATGAATACATCTGTCGGCGAAAACATCTCAAGCAGCACATCGCACCCCACATTGAGCTGACGCAGGTCAACAACAATGAGCTTCTCATAATCTTCCGCAAGAAACGGCACCATACAGTTCGCGAAGGAATCCTTGATCAGCAGCAGCGTTTTTTTGTTTTCCCTGCCGCCGGAAATCTCAATAACCCCCTGATTGCCGCCGGTAAACACGCTGTACGGGTCTGCTCCTTCCAGCGCATCCGTCTCATAGAGCGAATCCGTTGTCCGCTCTCCCATATTATAGACCACGGTAAGATCAGACTTCGGTTCATAAATAAAAATCTCATCCGCACGTCCGGCCTGATGTACCTTTGCATAGGTCGTGCCAAAAAAGTCATCACAGACGCGAACATCCGGAAACTTTTTTGCCGCACGCTCTGTTGCGTCAGTCTCGGAGAGAGATTTTAAATACGCCTCATAACCGATCAGAGCCCCCGCCGTCGTCCAGTGATGGTCGGTCCGATAATATGTCTGCGGCGAACCGTCTCCGCTCTGCAAAGCCAACTCCTTTTCCACAGGAATGAGTACTTCCTCATTTCCGGCGAACGTCTCATACAGGGCATCATAAAAAATCTGCTCGTCATAGGTTGGCGCAAAGGCCGGAAGATAGTCCCGCATCATCCAGGTCTTTGTGGGAACCATCATGATACGCACCTGCGTCTGCTTCCCGGCGCGCTGCACAAACCCCTTCAGCGCGTCAATATTTTTTTTCATCTGCTTTTCGTCAAAATCCGTTTCGTCATAGCGCTCCAGAAGATACTGATCTTTTCCAAAATAGACACCGTTGCTCTCTTTTTTCCCAAGCAGACGTAAAACCCCTGTCTGTACCTGCACCCATGAATCCCGCGCCGGGAACTGGTCGCTGAGATAACGCTCATATTTCTTCTGAAATTTCCCTTTTTTAATTGTTTTTATTTTCGGCTTCGGCCGCGTCTGTAACTCTCTTTTTTCGGTAGAAGAATAAGTTTTTTCCTGTGAAACAATTCCTGCTCCCGCCAGACCGAAAATAACGAGAAAAAACACAAAAACCGGCAATATTTTTTTCCCCATAAAGATCCCTCCAAAATCAAGTCAGCGCCCGCTCGCACAGCCCACGGGCATGTCGCCATAAAGCGTTAAAATCGAAAATATAAGAACGGATTGTAGGTGCCATTAACCAGATATGCCACCGACAGCAGGAGCACCGCCAGGACATAAACACTTTCCAAAATCGCCGTCCCCATGCCGTCCTTTTTCGTCAGCGCACCTGCAATGCGCGCCGGAAGTGAAGTCGCACCGACAAGCATGACAAGCAGCAAAAGAGCGTTGCTCACAAGCAGATACAGGCTCTCGTCACTCACCACACCTCCTGCGCCGATCCCCGCCAGCGCTTTCACATATGCCCTGTGTCCGCTAATATCCTCCCATGCAAACAGAAGCCATCCGAAATAAATAACGATGAGCGCATACACATGGGACAACCATACCGGAAGCCGTTTCAAAAGCTTTAACAGCCACGTTTTTTCCATGATTAAAAAGAAGCAGAAGTAAAGCCCCCAAAGTGTAAAATTAACCGTCGCGCCGTGCCACAATCCAGTCAGAAACCACACGATAAATATATTTACATAGGTGTGCCCCGCTCCTCTTCTGCTGCCGCCTAACGGCACGTAGACATATTCCTTGAACCAGCTTCCCAGAGAGATGTGCCAACGTCTCCAAAACTCGGTAATACTCTTCGATTCATATGGATAATTGAAGTTTTCGGGAATCATAAATCCGAACATCGCCATAAGTCCGATGGCCATATCCGAATAGCCGGAAAAATCAAAATAGATTTGCAGCATAAACGCCAGGATCCCAAGCCATGCCATAAGCATGGTGAGTTCACCGGCTGCCGTATCCGTCACCGTCTGAAAGATCACCCCCGCCTGATTTGCCAGGAGCACCTTTTTTCCCAGCCCGCAGCAAAAACGCAGCACACCGTATCGAATCTGCAGCAAATTGCTGCGCCGCTCGCGAAGCTGCACGGCAATATCGCGGAAGCGGACGATCGGCCCCGCGATAAGCTGCGGAAAAAGCGAAATATAGGTGCCGAAATTGACCGGATTTTTTTCCGCCTGCGCCCTTCCCATATACACGTCGATGGTGTAGGACATGGACTGAAACGTATAAAACGATATTCCAATCGGAAGCGCATACCTCCCCGCATATTTAAACACTGCCAGAAGCGACAGGTTAATTACCACTGATAAAACAACAAAAATCCGCGCAACGCCTCTCCTGCCCCTCTCAACAAAATATCCCGCCAGGCCGCCGTTCACATAATCAACCACTGTTGAGAAAAACATCAGCCAGATATAAACCGGCTCTCCCCACGCATAAAAAACCAGGCTGAATAAAAATAGTACCGAGTTTTTCCAAAAATTTTTCAGACAACCCGGCACTATGTAATAGATAAGCAGTACACACGGCAGAAAGCGCACCAAAACTAACAGGCTGCTAAATACCATTGCTCACTCCTTTATTTATAAAGCTTTTTTACTGCTCTGACCGCCTTATCATTGAGCTTTTTATATGCTGCAATCACCTTGCTTTCCTCCTGCTCCTGCTCTTTTGCATCCAGCGTCCCAAGCATGAAAAAGCACACATAGCTTCCCTTCACATACACCTTCGATGCCTGGATCTTAAGCTGGTTCATCGGATACTGGCTCGTATCTTTAATCAGAGATTTCCGGTAATCAACCAGAGCTTTTTTGATCTTCGTCTTGCTGTCGGCATTTTTGGCTTTCACAATGACAAGCGTATCCACATGCGCGCTGATCATCGGCATCTCTGCAATCGCAGAGGAATACCAGCTGCTCGAAATGCCAAAACGCGTCTTGATCTCATCCTTTTTCAGCCGTACGCTCGGCAGATAATCACTGCCATAAGCCTTCTTTACCGCAGAATAAACCTTATTGATGGAAGGTGCCTTTTTCGTCGCCGCCTCCACCCGAACAGGAACCTCTGCCACTGTCGCTGCCGGAATAGCGCCAACTGCACAGACCGCTGCCAGCAGAAATGCAAGTAGTTTTTTCTTCATCTTTCTGATCTCCTTTTTGTATATTGCCTTTAAGCGTCATCCATCACATCCATGATCGATGACTGCTCAGCTCTACTATAACATTTTCTCTTAAAAAATACCACGACTTTTTAAAAAAGGTGCAGAACCTCTATAAAAATATTATAGAGGTTCTGCACCTTTTTCGTCTGCCATTTCACAATACGCACAGGTCAGTTTCCATCCTCAAGCATCGAATAAAAAATATCCCTTACCTTTCTGAGGTCCTCATTATCAGGTGATTTTTGCAGCGCTTTTTCAAGAAGCTCTAAAGCCAGTCGGATAAAACCCTGAAACTGCTTATTTGTCATACCCATATCCGCAGCCATCCTTTCACCGCCTTTTTCATTGATACACCCAGTATAACGGTTTTATTTCTCCGTGTAAAGCCTCACGCCATATTCGCCCTGACTTCTTCCTCCGTGGGCATCACCCGCAGGGCGCCCTTTTTCGTCGTAATCAGGGATGCTGCACTGTTTGCAAAGGTGAGCATCTCCTTGAGGCCGTCCGCAGTCAATCCCTCCAGTCCATGTACTAAAATATAGTGCAGCACACAGCCGCAGAACGTGTCGCCCGCACCCGTCGTCTCGATCGTATGCTCCTGTAAAAACGGCGCTGCCTCCGCCATCATTCCCTGATAGTACGCACGGCTTCCGTCTTTTCCCATGGAGACGAGAATAAGCGGGATGTGATAGCGCTCATTAATCCATGCTACACCCGCGGTAAAGTCTTCCTCCCCGGTAAGCCACTGAATCTCATTATCCGAAATTTTTAAAATATCGCACATGCCCAGCCCATATAAAACCTGCTCCCTTGCATCCTCCAGGGTGTTCCACAGCGGCGGGCGCAGATTCGGGTCAAAGGAGATGATCGCGCCGGATTCCCTCGCGATTTTCAGCGCTTTTTTCGTCGCAGCCCGTACGCCCTCGTGGGTCATGGAAAGGGTTCCGAAGTGAAAAATCTTTGAGCCTTTAATTAACTCCTCCGGTATTTCCTCCTCCGAGAGCATCATGTCCGCACCCGGATTCCGGTAAAAGGAAAAGTCACGGTCCCCGTCAGGATAGGTGTGTACCAGCGCAAGGGTCGTGTGTACCTCCTCGTCCATGTACAGCGCGTCCGAATCGATGCCAACCTCTGAGATGGCTTCCTTTAACTGTTTTCCGAAAAAATCTTTTCCAACTTTTCCGATAAAGGCCGTCGCATGCCCAAGCTTTGCGAGCATCGCAAGCACGTTGCAGGGAGCGCCGCCCGGATTCGCCTCAAACATCGGATTGCCCTGTGCGCTCTCGCCGTTCTCCGTGAAATCGATCAAAAGCTCGCCAAGCGCTGTTACGTCAATTTTTTTCATATACATTCCTCCATTTTCAGAATAGTAGTTCAACGCAGCCCTTCCACACTGCCTCACAAAACATCTGTGGAAAATCCGGCTTTTACTTTGCATTACGTCAAATCATATTTTACCACATCCAGCGTCACAATACCATCTGAAAGAAAAGAAATTCCGTCTGCCGCCGGGTCGGTGTACATCGTCGCCGAGAGCACCTGTTCTCCGTCGTTTACAAATACCTCCACGCTGCAGGTATCCAGAATGATCCGCAGTTTGATCTCTCCGTTTCGGTTTCTCACACGGCTGCGCCGCTGATGAATCACCGCCCTGCGCGTTCCCGAAAACTTCCGATCGATCTTTAAAATGGATTCCCAGGGGCGAAAGCTCACCGATGTATGATAAATATCATTCTGGGCAAACCATACCGAAAATTTATGGAACAGGTTTGACTCGTCTACCGGACGAACCACAAGCTCCATGTCCACACGCCTGCCGGATATGCCTTCCAGTGTCTTTACACCTGCAAACGTAATATTTTCATACCGCACCGCTTCCCCGCGCAGCATCTCAAGCTCCCGGATCGGCTTTTGCATGAGCCGCCCGTCTCTGATGGAAAGCTCCCGCGGAAGGCTCATCTGACCAAACCACGGTTTTTCCGGCGAGTGGAGGTTGCACGTATCCCAGTTCTGCATCCAGCCGATCATGACTCTTCTGCCGTCCGGCGTGAGAATGGTCTGCGGCGCATAGAAATCGATGCCGTAGTCGATGGCCTGATCCTTCTCCTCCACAAAGACCTCCTGCTCTTCATCGTAGGTTCCCAGAAGACAGAGCGTCCCGTTGCCATTGTGGTATTCCAGCCCCTTCGGAAGCATATCCATCGGGCTTACCAGCAGCACCTGTCTGCCGTCTAAGGCAAAAAAGTCCGGACACTCCCAGGCTTTGCCAAAGCGCTCGTTGTTTGCAGCCAGCACTTTCAGAAAGCTCCAGCGAAAGCCGTCCGGACTGCCGAAGAGCAGCACCTGTCCGTCCCTCTCCCCGGCGCAGTTGCCAACGACACACCGGTAAGAGCCGTCCGCTTTTTGCCACATTTTCGGGTCTCTGAAATCAAATTTACTGTTTCCCTCCGGCAGATCTTTTTCATCCAGCACTGGATTTGCCTCGTATTTCTCGTAATCCCTCCCGTCACCGACGGCAAGGCACTGGGTCTGCACATCCCGCAGAACGCCATCCGCCTCTTCCCTGTGTACGCCTGTATACATCAGCAGCTGCCTGCCGTCCGCAAGCGTAAGCGCGCTGCCGGAAAAGCAGCCCGCCGCGTCATAAGCCTGATCCGGCGCCAGCGCAGCCGGAAGATACGTCCAGTGCAGAAGGTCTTTGCTCACGGCATGCCCCCAGTGCATCGGCCCCCAGTGGGAATTGTACGGATGGTACTGGTAAAACATATGATAGCTTCCATTATAAAAGGAAAATCCGTTGGGGTCGTTCATCCACCCCACACGCGCTGCCAGATGAAACAGCGGGCGTTCCTCCTTTTTGATTTTCTTCTCGGTAATCTCTTCATATCTGCGCGCATCGCGTAAAATCTGGCTCATCTTCGTCAAATCCTCCTAAATCAATTCCGTCCGCGCGTTCTGCCCGCGGACATATCACCGGAAGGCACCTTTAAAGCCTCCGCTTCCATCCTGAGCACATGCCCTGCTGTCACGCATGGGCATGTGCTCCCTGTCTGAAATCTTACTCTTTACTCAGCTTCCTCAACTCCCGCATAGCGGTTGTAAGCGTTCTGATACACGTTCAGCAGCTTATCCATGCCGCACTTTTTGCTCAGGTTTTCCTTGTAGGCCTCCCACTGTGCATCCGTGGGGCCGCCGTTTTTGATCCACAGACCCTCCTGTTCGGCGACGGTATTCTCAAAGTTCGTCTTATACCAGTCGATATCGTCCAGCTCTTCGCCTGTGAACACACAGTCCACCGGGTAGGTCGTTGTGCTGTCCACATAGGGCATCCAGAAATCATACAGATCCGTCAGACGCTCGATGGCCCGCTCCTCCATCCTGAAGGTCGTGAGATAGTATTCGCTTAAAATGAGCTTCGGACCGTAAACCTCATGCTCGCCTCGCAGCTCTCCGCTGCCCTTGCCGTACTTCTCCCGCGACTCCCCGTCCGAGATGGAAAGCCATACGCCGTTCTCGTCCTGCTCTGTGAAATAGGTGCCGATAGGGCCGTAGTGGAGCTGCATCACGATCTCGGGGTCATACCAGCGGTCAAAAAACTTTAAAAGATTGATGGGGCTTTTGCACGCCTTTGTGATGTTGAGCTGACCGCTGTTGATGGGGCCGCCGGTTCGCACCGTCACATTGTGCGTGCCGTCCGGACCGTCAAGAACCGGCAGGAACACGTAGTCGTCGGCATAGTCGCCCATCAGCTCCTCTATATACCACCAGGTGGAGACACCCACGTAGCCCTGGGAGCACTTCGCGATGAGCTGGGTGTCGTCCTGACTGAACATCTCCACATCCATCAGCCCTTCGTCATACCAGTTGTGGAAATAGGACACGGCATCCCGGTATGCATCCGACGTACACACGAAGTCCACCGTCCCGTCATCCTTCAGCACAAGGTCGTTGCACACGTCATTGGGCCAGTTCGTAAAGCCAAAGCCCGCGTAAAAGATATTCTGCCCCCAGCACCACTGGTCAAAGCCCGTGCTCATTGGAATCGTGCTGCCCGGCGCGTTGCCGTAATACTTTGCGCTCATGTCGTTGTCCTTAAACGCCTTGAGCGCCGTGTGCAGCTCATCCAGGGTTGTGGGCACCGGCAGGCCCAGCTCGTCGAGCCATGCCTTGTTGATCATGGAAAACTGCGGGATCGTGTAGATACTGTAGTCCTCCTCCCTGCCGATGCCGGCGGTTCCCATGCGCTCTCCTGCCGGCAGGCCGTAGATATAGCCGTCGTCCATCGTGATGGCGCGTCTGATATCCGGGTTCTCCTCGAGAATCTTTGTGAGGTTTGGCATGTATTCCTCCGTGATGTAGGGCGTCAAGTCGATGAACGTGCCGTCGTCCCCGTATCGCGAGATGTCGTAGTTGTTGAACCCGACGCCGATAAACGCGTCCGGCAGCTCGCCTCCCGCAATGCGGATATTGACCTGCTCCGCCAGAGATTCACTCATGGTATTCCAGTCAATGTGAATGCCGCTCTCCTCCTGGAGATCGATTAATACCGGCTTTTTGTCGTAGCTGGTACTCAGCGCTCCCATCCCCCCATAATCGAAAAATCGGTCTGTGAGATATCCTCGTTTACAACGCCCCTTTCATGATGGGCGTATTCGTTTCCGCAGGCTGTCAGCGATGCAAAAAGCCCTGCAGCTATTATACACGATAAAAGCCGTTTTCGAAATTCTTTTTTTCTCATAATTCGCTTTCCTTTCCGGTCATTAACCTTTTACTGCGCCCGCCATAAATCCTTTTTCAAAATATTTCTGCACAAACGGGTAGATCATAAGCATCGGAGTCGCCGCAATGATGATGGATGAAAACTTGATCATCTCGGTCGTTTTGTTCAGCTCGGCGAAGCCGCCGGAAATGGTGCTTGCCTGGCTGGCACTGGCAGAGCTTTTGATCAGGATATTCCGCAGCACTAAAGGGAGCGGCGCAGCCTCCCGCTTCGGCAGATAGATCAGGGACGTAAACCAGTCGTTCCAGTATGCCACCATTGAAAATACAACCATAACCGCCATGATGGAGCGGGACAGCGGCACGACGATGCGGAGAAATGTGGTCCATTTGGATGCGCCGTCGATTTCCGCCGCCTCGATCATCTCCTTAGGAATACTGTTCTCAAAAAAGTTTCGCATGATAATCATGTTTCCCACCGCGATGCCGCCCGGGAGGAACAGCGCCCACATGCTGTTGATCAGCCCAGTCTGCTTTACGATCAAATAAGTAGGCACCAGGCCGCCGCCGAAATACATCGTGATGATGAAGAAAATACTGAAAAATTTTCTGCCCGGCAGATCTCTGACGCTCAGGGGATACGCCGTAAAGTAAAGCATCACAACGGAGAAAACCGTTCCGACAATCGTATATTTAAAGCTGTTGAAAAGTCCGGTCAGAATACTCGGGTCAGCGAACACCGTCTTGTATCCGTCCAGCGTGAAGCCGCTCGGCAGAAAAAAGGTTTTTCCGGCGTATACATCGCAGGGATTCGACACGGATGCCACGAGCACGTAGTAGATCGGATAGGCGACGATCAGAAGGATAATATTGACAACGGTATTAAACAACCCCACCGCTGTCGAATAGCTGTACTTTGCGTTTTCAATACCCTGCTGGTAGACGTATACGGCGATGACATCGCTGGCCGCCTTGTTCAGATCGGTCTCGCCTTGTAATCGCGGAATGCGATCTGAATGCCGTACATCGGTATGTACTTATAAATAATCGTGAGTACAATGGGAATCAGAAGCATTGCATACAGCTGCCAGTTGTTTTTCAGCCGTGTCTTTAATGGCTTTCCTCCCGCCTGTTGCATCGGCCTCCC
>CASCGD010000073.1 GCA_949132985.1 uncultured Lachnospiraceae bacterium | reverse complement strand
CGGCAGACAAAAACGCGGATGCCCAGAAAACCGACGCCGATGAACCGGGACAGCCAGGCGCAGCAGACAAAAACGTGGCTGCCCAGAAAACCGGCGCCGATGAACCGGGACAGCCGGGCGCGGCAGACAAAAACGCGGATGCCCAGAAAACCGACGCCGATGAACCGGGACAGCCGGGCGCGGCAGACAAAAACGTGGCTGCCCAGAAAACCGGCGCCGACGAACCGGGACAGCCGGGCGCGGCGGATACTTCTTCGGACACGCAGACAGCAAACACCGGCTACCCGCTTTACGACTCACTGATCACCGCTGCTGCCCGTGTACTGAAGGATCCGCAGGCTCAGGCATACGACTACGAGCGCACACTTTTCACCTCCGCCTATTTTTTCAGCGATATGACATGGCAGACCCCCGGATACCTTCTCATGGATCTCGACGGCAACGGCACAGACGAGCTGCTTTTCGGAGAAAACCACGACGACGGCTGGAACGGTATCATTTACAATATTTACACGATCTCCGACGGAGCGCTCGTCCACGTTGCGGACGGCTGGGAGCGGAATCGCTATTATCTGTGTGAAAATGGATATATCGCAAACGAAAGCTCCGGCGGCGCATCAGAAAGCGTTTACTGCTATTACACATATGAGGGAACGGCACTGACGCTGGTTGAAGCTATCGTATATGACGCCTCATCCGATCCCGAAAACCCGTGGTTTTACACGACGCAAGATTCTTTTTCAGAGACCGCCTCCCTGACGCCGGTCAGCGAGACCGATGCCCGCGCAGTCATGGACGGTTATACCTACATCCTTCCGCAGTTCACGCCATTTACCGAGGCGCGCTGATAAACGAAAACGGGGCTGCCGCATTAAGAAAAATGATACAAGATACTAATTACTTCGTGCGAGAGCCCCCCCCGAATGTATATTTGAAACATTCGTCTACACTTTTTTTGCCCTGATGTCATCGGTCGCCTTCGGTTCCTGTAATATTGATCTGACACGCCCGCATTGCCTCGATGGCTGTCTGATGGCTCTGGGGCGTCACACCCGCACAACAGGCCGCATTGACAGAAATTTCCGCCTCAGGCGCAAATGCCTTGATGGTCATCGCATTGCTGATGACACATATATCCGTACATACACCGATCAGCTCCACTTCCTCATAGCCATGGGCTCTTATATATTCCGCTATATCCCTGCTGCCAAAGGTCTCCTTTCTGAAAAGAATTCCCTTCTTTTCCGCCGTCTCTGCAAGCTCCGGTATTATTTTCCATCCGTCTGTATCCTGAATGCAGTGAAAAACCGGCAGTTTTCTTCCCTCCTGTGTAGAGAGATAATTTTCCTGATGAGTATCCTGAGAAAATATAAGATCCGTCCGATCATTTACAGCTTCCTGCACTCTTTCCACCACACGGGGAACAACCGCCCTACACGCTTCATTTCCGAGAACACCCGTAATAAAATCATTTTGCATGTCAACTACAACTAAAGCCTTTTTCATCCTGTAATCTCCCTCTGAAATTATTATAACCAGCCACACGTCCTGAACCGGCCTCTACTCAATCGATTTCAGCGATTCCGCCATATTGATCTTCTCAATCCGCCAATACATCACCACGTCCACCAACAGCGAAAACACAAATGTCAATACCACGCTCATTAAATAGCTCTTCGGTAAAATCCGCAGGCCAAAGAAAACCATGTCGATATCAATCTTGTGCATGACAAAGGCATGGAGCCCTTTCCCCAGCAAAAGCCCTGCCAGGGCGCCAATGCCCGTCAGCATCATGTTTTCGCGGAAGACATACTGCGCCGTCTCCCTGGCGTAGAAGCCCAGCACCTTAATGGTTGCAATCTCCCGAATACGTTCCATGATATTGATATTCGTCAAATTGTAAAGGACGATAAACGCCAATATCCCGGCACTCACAATGACAAGCAGCACAACCGCGTCCAGGCTGCCCATCATACTGTTCAAGCGCTCCCGCAAAGCAGTCGTCACCGTAATCTGCATCACATCCTCGTGATCGGCAAATGCCGCTGCAAGCCGATAGGGGTCTGTACCATCCGGCGTATGTACGCACATCCGTTTGTACTCCGGCTCTTCGCCAAAGCCCTGCCGGTAAGTTTCCTCCGAAATATACAGATAATTGTACACATAATTTTCCGCTATCCCGGTAATCGTCACATCCATCGTCTGCATCGCATCATTTTGAACTGTCAGCGTATCGCCGACGGCCAGCCGAAGCTTTCCCGCCACCTTTTCCGTGATCACCGCCTCTGACTGCCGGGGATATGAGAGCACCTCTCCACCCGGCGCATACAGATGCCAGAATGCTTCCATCTGCTGAGGCTGCGGCGAAATCACCAGTGCCACCTGCTTCGTCAGATTCCCGGCCATGACATCCACGGTGTCACTGTGCAGAAACAAACAGTCCGTCATATACTCAGACAAATCCTCCTTTAGCGCCTCCATTTTATCCTCGTTTGCCGCATCCTTTAAAACCACTTCTATATCATAAGTCTGAATCCGGTCGTACTGGTTATCCGCGATTCCTACAATAGAATCCCTCAGCCCGTATCCGGTGAGAAGCAGCGCGCTGCATCCGCTGATCCCCAGCACCATCATGAGAAAACGCTTTTTATAGCGAAGAATATTGCGCAAAGAAACTTTCTGCAAAAAGGACAGCCTGGACCACACCGGCTTTACATACTCAAGTAAAATGCGCCTGCCGCTCTTCGGCGGCTTTGGCCGCATAAGGCTCGCCGGCACACTGGCAAATTCCACATAACAGGAAAGCATGGTCGCTCCCACGGAACAGGCCAGCGATACCAACAGGGAAAACAAAAAAACATACCCGTTAAACACAAAATGAATCCCCGGAGCGTCATACATGATACCGTATGCATTCCATATGATGTATGGAAATACCGTACAGCCCACGGCATAGCCGATCATACCCCCAAGCAGAGCGCTGCTCCCGGAATAGAAAATGTATTCCCACATGATTGCCGCCTTGCTGTAGCCCAGCGCCTTCAGCACGCCGATCTGGGTTCTTCCCTCATCCACCATACGGTTCATAGTGGTCATACATACAAGTAATGCCACCAGGAAAAAAAATACCGGAAAAACATCCGCAATATTGTCCACGATCATCGAATCGCTTTCAAAACAGACGTATCCCACATTTTTGTCCCTTCCAAGCACATAGTGCCGGGGCAAAGGAATATCCGCGACCTCCTTTTTCGCATCCGCAAGCTCCTCTTCTGCATCCGCAAGCTTCTCTTTTCCGTCCTCCAGCTGCTCTTTTGCGTCGGCCAGCTCACGTTTTGCATTTCTGATTTCCAGCCTGCCGTCAGCCAGCTCTTTTCTGGCATCCGTAAGCTCCTGTTCCCCTTCAGCAATTTCCTTCCTGGCATCCACAAGCTCCTGCTCAGCCGCTTTTATCTCTGTTTTGTAGGCCGCATAATTCGTCTCGTACTCCTTTTTTGCGGCTGCCAACTCCCTTTGGCCCTTTTCCAGCTCCTGCCCGCCCGCTTCAAGCTCCTTTTTCTGCGCCTCAAGCTCCGTCCGCGATGCCGCAAGTGTCTTCTCCCCCGCCTCAATTTCTTTGAGCCCGGCCGTCACCTGTGCCAGCGCCTCATTCAGCTTTGCTTCCTCCGCAGCCAGGGTCTCCTCATAATAATCCGCCAGCTCCCCGAGTTCCTCCCGCTTCGCGGCAATCTCTAAAAGACCCGCCTCAATCTGCTGTTTATTTGCCTCAAGCCCAGCTTTCTGCGTTTTGAGCTCACGCTCCGAATCCGCCAGCTTCTTCTCGCCCCCGGCAAGCTGCTTTTTCCCGTCCTCAATCGCCTTTTCATTTTCCTCGAGTGTCTTTTTTGCATCAGCGATTTGTTTCCTCGCATCGGCAAATTCTTTTTGTGCCTTCTGCCGATTTCTCCGCAGCTCTCCTTCTCCATCGGAAAGCTTCGCTCTTGCATCTGCAAGCTTTTCCTCGCCCTTCTCAATTTCATTCTCCGCATCGATCAGCTTTTTCTCGCCGTCCGACACCTCCCGGTCTGCATCCGCAAGCTTTTTTTCATTGTCCGAAAGCTCCTCCTTTGCATCCGCAAGCTCGGCTTCCCCATCAGCGATCCGCTCGTTTGCCTCGTCCACAACGGATGCATAGCGAATATCCACGCGCTCCTCAGTCATCGCATCCACAGCATCCTCATGGGCATCCACAAAATCCTCGTATGCGTCCGAATAAAGCGCAAAATCCTGCGCGTAGGTCACATAAATTTCCGTGTAATATTCCGAGTCAAAACCATCCTCCAAAAGAAACGCATACCCGCTCAGCTGACCGTTTCCGAGCGAGGTTGTACCCCGTTCAAAATTCAGATACAGGGGATTTTGCACAATGCCCACAACCGTATAGCTGTCAAAGGCAACCATATCCAAGGTATCCTCGTCATTGTCCTGAGCAATCCGAATGACCGTGCCGATATTCGCCTTCGTCATCATCCGGCTGTCAACCACACACTCATTGGCTTTCTCTGGCATTCTGCCCGCCTTCAGACAGCATTCGTTGATACCCTCCGTGACAGAGTGCAGTTTTATAGCATACTCATCCTCGCCGCTCTCATACAACACATCAACACTGATGGCACCCGCTACCCGTTCAACATCCTCCATAGACTGAAATTCCCCGAGGTCCTCCTTCGTAAAGCCCAGCGTTGATGTCAGCATGTAGTCATAAAAATGCTGATCCTCAAGAAATCGTTCCACCGTGGCGATCATGACCGGACGGGTAATTTTCAATCCGATAAAAAAGCCGACTCCCAGCCCCACAATCGCAAGAATCGCAAGATACCTTCCCAATGAATGTTTAATTTCCCGGAATGTCGTTTTGAGCATCGCAGAGTGCATGTGTGTCTCCTTTTATTACCAGTCGATTTCCTCTACAGGTACCACATGGCCGTTTAACTCCATCTTCTGAATCTGCCCGCTTTTAACCGTAATGATCCGGTCCGCCATCGCCGTAAGCGCCTGATTGTGCGTGATCACGACGACTGTTTTTTTCATCTGCCGGCAGGTATCCTGAAGCAGCTTAAGAACCGCCTTCCCCGTCACAAAGTCCAGCGCACCGGTAGGTTCATCGCACAGCAGCAGCTTCGGATTTTTCGCTAACGCGCGGGCAATTGCCACGCGCTGCTGCTCGCCGCCGGAGAGCTGTGCCGGAAAATTATCCGCCCGCAGAGACAGTCCCACCTGGTCAATCACCGTTTTTGCATCCAGCGGATTTTTACAGATCTGCGCCGCCAGCTCCACATTTTCGATTGCGGTCAGGTTCTGGACAAGGTTGTAAAACTGGAAGACAAAGCCAACATCCAGTCTGCGGTAGGTCGTCAGCCGTTTATTGTTATACCGGGAAATATCCTGTCCGTCGATCATGACATGACCGTCTGTGGCCGTGTCCATACCGCCCAAAATATTCAAAATCGTCGTCTTTCCGGCGCCGGAAGCCCCGACGATCACACAGAACTCGCCCTCCTCAATCTGAAAGCAGGCTCCTTTCAGGGCCGGTATCTCCATCTCACCCATCCGGTATATTTTTCTAACATTCTGGAAATCCACAAATGAACCCATGCCGCCCTCCCGTGCTCCCGTTCCCATTTACTTCGTGTCCGGTAATTATTACTCCCGCACTCTAAATCATGTTTTACCGCTTCCGGCTTTCCCGATCTCTCTTTCAGGCTTCCTCCTCCATCACAACCCTGATAAATTTCGTCATCAGAGGGATGTAAGTAACGGTAAAAACAAGGGCCGCCAAAATTGCCGTTCTCTTTTTCTCCTTATCCGGCACCTGCATCCCCACCAGTATTCCCGTGGAGAAAAGGCAGAATTTGAGCAAAGCCATATCCTTCCAGTTACTCTTCTGCAGGTACTTGTCCGCATAAGCAAATAAATTTTTCATGGTAAGACCTCCTTTATGTTTTTAATGATTCAATTTTATCTCCGTTTGGCCCAGCTGTGCGTAATCAAAGGCAGGTATACGGTTGATCTCTTCCATAATCTGCATCTTCGTATTTCTTATGTCAATATCATCCTGCATGTCAAGGAAATACCTGTCTGACACCCCAAAAAATTTCCCGAGCCTGATCGATGTATCTGCCGTTATTTTTCGTCTGTCGTGCAAAATATCCTGAATCCGCGACACCGGAACATGAATTTCCTGTGCCAGTTTATATGCTGACAATCCAAGCGGCGTCATAAATTCTTCCGATAGTATTTCGCTCATTTTAGGCGCTTCCATATTATTTTCCACGGCTACCTCCCCTCTCTAATCTCAGTCCATTATCATAGTTTGATTATACCCGCTCCCCGTGTATATGTCAATTTGATTTAAGTTTCCCCATTTTTTATAGCAGCTGATATTATAGTACCAAAATGGGGAAGCTGACTCAATTTGAATATCGCGGCAAACAATCCCGGAAAACCGCAAAGATGGGGCCCTCGCAGGAAGAAAAATGATACAAGATATCGTTCGCTCAAATCATTCTTGTATACATTTTGCTTCGTGCGGCAGCCCCACCTGCAAAGCAATGTAAAAAGCGATAAAATTACCTTCCGCTCTCCTTCCTTTTCTGAATTTCCTGCACGATTTGATTGTAGGCCTTTCGGTTCAGACGGTAAAAATATAAAACCCCTGCCGTCACGATCCACAAGATGCCCGGAACCGTCGTAAAAGAATGCTTCATCACCGCCATCACTGCAGGATTTTGCTGCTGGTTCGCCACATATCCGAAAGCCCCCAGCACTCCCGCCAGCACGGAAGTTCCGATCGCCATTCCCACTTTATTCCCAAGTGAAATAAACGCATACTGGAAGCCGTCGTTGCGCAGCCCGGTCTTCCACTCCCCGTACTCCACACAGTCCGGCACGATCGCATAAATAGCCGTGTTAAACCCGGAAAAGAAAAACTGTGCCAGGCAAGAAAACAGGTAGAACGGAACCGGAGCCTCTCCGGCCGTAAAAAAGTACATACAAAACATGCTGATTCCCGTAAGGAGCGCAAAGATGGAAGCCGAGCGCCCCTTATTGTTTGTCAGTCGAAACACGGTCCGAAAGCATGCCGCACCAATGATCGAAGGAACGATGATGCAAAGGGAATATGTACTGAACAACGCCTGATTTCCCTCCACATACGTAAAGTAATAAAGCGCGTCCGCGTTTCTCCCGTAAAGCGTGACCCCGAACAAAAACTGTCCCGCAACCGCGATCATATACGGCTTGTTCTTCGCCACGGCTGTCAGTTGCGCGTGCAGGGATATTTTCTCCTTCTCAGGCACCTTCACAACTTCCTTTGTCTTTGCAAAGCAAAAGATGTGGCAGGCTGCGAAGATACATCCGTAAACAACGGCAACCAGAAGATATCCGCGCTTGTCGCTGCCCTTGCCAAGCGCCGCAATCAGGGGAACCGTTATGATATTGATGATCCCAATCGCAATCATTGCGCTGACCGAGCGAAACGTATTGATCTTTGCCCGCTCCTCGATGTTCTGTGTCATCGCACCGCACAACGTCCCATACGGAATATTCACGCAGGTGTAGCCCAGCACTAAAATACAGTAAGTAACTGTCATATAAACGATCTTCACCGTAGAAGACCAGCCCGGATGCGCCCAGAAGGTCAGCATCAGCACAACGGCGGTAAGCGGCGCTGCAACCAGAAGCCAGGGGCGGTATCTTCCCCATCTCGTATGCGTTTTGTCGGTCAGGCCTCCGATCACCGGATCATTGATCGCATCCCAGAACCGGGAAAACAGCATCAGTCCTGCAACCGCCTCCATCCCGATCCCAAAAACGTCCGTATAAAAAATCATCAGAAAATTTCCGACAAACATCCAGCTGAAATTACACCCCACATCACCCATGCCGTATGCGATCTTACTGATCAGCGGCACCTTTACATCCGTATTTTTCTGCTCCATTCCCATTCTCCTTATGAAGTATCGCCCGTTCGCCTTCGCTCCCGGGCATTTCGTCGAAAGCCACTCTTATAAATGCTTCGCGCCTGGCCTGCTTCTTTTCATGCATCGCCCGTTCGCTTCCGCTCCCGGGCATTTCGTCGAAAGCCACTCTTATAAATGCTTCGCATTTGACTTGCTCCTTATATAAAGTTGTACGGTTACTCCGCAATTCGGATTACGGCCTTCACAATATCCGCCTTATTGTTTACACTGTGGTCCATGGCGTTTTGCACATCATCAAGATCAAACACATCTGTCACGATCCCCTTCAGGTTTACCTTGCCGGACGCAACCGCGTCAATCGCCATCGGATAAATATGGCGGTAACGGAAAACAGTCTTGAACGTCAGCTCCTTATCCAGCGCAAGACTCATCGGCAGCGTCATTTCCCCACTCTTGCTGTAGCCGACCAGGACAATCGTCGCACCCTTTTTCGTCATATGGATGGTCTGGACGGTTGTCGCCTGCGTGCCCGCCGTTTCCACCGCAAGGTCACAGCCTCTGCCGTCGGTCAGCTTCTTTACTTCTTCCACCGCATCCGTCCTGCTCCCGTCGATCACGCCGTCCGCACCCAGCTCCAGCGCTTTCTCAAGCCGCTTTTCCATAATATCCACAACATACACCTCTGAGACGCCCATCGCTTTCAACGCCATCATCGTCACAAGACCGATGCAGCCTGCTCCCATAACGACCGCGGTCTGTCCTGCCCTCGCGTTGCCCTGTATCGCCGCGTGGAAGCCCACTGCCAAAGGCTCAATCAAAGCGCCCTCCAGCGTGCTCACGTTATCTGGCAGCTTAAAGCACAAATCCGCTTCATGTGCCACATATTCCTGGAACACGCCGTCCACCGGAGGCGTTGCGAAAAACACCACGTCCGGGCAGAGGTTGTAATTCCCTGTCTTACAGAACTCGCAGTGCCCGCAGGTCTTCCCCGGCTCCAACGCCACCCGGTCTCCCACTCTCAGGTGCTTCACATCCTTCCCCACCTCCACAACTGTGCCGCCCGGCTCATGCCCCAGCACAAAAGGCGGCTTCACCACATAATCGCCGATCGCCCCTGTCTCATAGTAATGCAGATCACTGCCGCAGATGCCCACATACTCCAGCTTTACAAGCACCTCGTTATCCTTCGGCACCGGAATTTCCCGCTCCTCAAACCCCATTTTACCGATCCCAAGCATAACGGCTGTCTTCATTGTTCCCTTCATGATAAGTCCTCCTTTTTCTTTATTTGATACTTTATTAAATAGTTTTATTATGTAATTTATTTTATTTGCTGCCATGCGATTTGTCAATACAAATCACGCGATCCACAAACTTTCGTCATTCTCGCCAAAATACACATCCTGTTTTTGGTGAAAATGCGCAGTTGACGGGGCATGTCCTACACTGTCAACAAATTCTTTTTTACACATCTTTGCATAAAAAAAGAGATCCCATCTCTGAAATCTCTCAATCCACTATTTTCGGACAAGCGCTACACCTGCTCCATAAAAATTTCAATCACGTTCAGCGCAGCCCCCAGCGCAGCCGCCTCGGTCTTATAGTTGCATGGCCGCACAAACGCGCCGCCCTCCTGGAAAGTGTTTCGCTCCGACACCCGGCTTTGTATATCCTGAATATGCGCCCCCATGCAGCTTCCGACATAACCGCCCAGCACGACATCGCAGTCCAGAATCATATGGATATTGTTGACCGCCAGCGCAAGATACCATGTATACGTCTCCCACGCCCTGACTGCCGTCTGATCCCCCCGGTCAAGCTCTTCAAAAAAGCGCTCCAGCTTCCCACCGAAGAGATCGGAAAGCCGCTTTGCCGCGCAGTAGACATCCAGGCACCCTACCTTGCCGCAGTAACACGTTTCCCCCTCGGGCATCACCGTCATGTGACCCGCCTCTCCGCACCGGAAGCTGTTTCCCTGCTCTAGTCCGCCCGCGCTAAAAACAGCACCTCCAACCGTATTGCTGAGGGAAAGGTAAAAAAAACGCTCCCTGTCGCCCGAATGTATCCCCTCCGCGTAAGCCCCCGCATTCGCATCGTTCAAAAAGAGGCACGGCCAGGCAAAAAAGCGGGTGACCGCCTCAAAGGGCAAAAATTTTACGCCCAGAATATGCGAGTCGGCAATCATCTCCCTCTTCAGATCAATGATTCCCGGAAAAGAGATTCCCATTCCTAAAATCCTTTCCCGGTCAGTCCCGTCTTCATCCAGAAACTGCTCCAGCTCTCCGCTTACTTCGCGGTAATAGGTATCCTCGTGGGCGTGCGGCTTATAAATGCGCCCATATTTTAAAATTTCTCCTTTCAGGTTTGCAAGCACCATGCCGATATGGTTTTTCGTAATGTCCAGCCCGAGCGCCAGCTTCGTATTTACGGCTGCCGATAATGCCTTTGCCCTGCGCCCTCCGGTCGACTGTAATTCCCCGTTTTCCTCAACCAATCCCTGCCCGATCAGCTCCTTTGTGATCTGTGTCACAGTCGGCAGGCTCATCTGTGTGGCATAGGCTATGTCCGGGTTTGACACGGTTCCCTGACTGCAAATATAGCGGAACACACGGTTCCGGTTCCTTTTCTTGACTTCAATGTTTGTCTCTTTTTTCCCGTCCATTCTGACCTCTATACTTAATTAAAGTGTTTTTATTAGTATAGCATCGTGACGTACAAAAAGCAATTCACATTTCACGCATCCGCCTGAATCTCCTTCTCCAAATTTAGTACTACCTTGCGGAAATTACAATGAAAAAAGTGCCCGATGCCCGCTTCATCTGTGCGTCTGCAAAGCGACGGCGTAGTGGTATCTACGTTCAGCTTTGTGGACGTGCAAATGACGTAGGCAGCGGGTGCTTTATTCACCGGAATTTCCACAAGACAGTACTAATCTCATATAAATAGATGTACGCATCGGACTATCGTTATAGCAATCCACCGGATAAAATCCAAATTTTTCATACATTTGAATCGCTTTCTCCAAAAACGGGAGCGTGTCCAGCAGAATATAGGAATAGCCAATCTCTTTTGCGTCAGCGATAATTTTTTGCACCAGCAGCTTCCCAATATGCTTCCCTCTGAATTTCGGTCTTACATAAAGACGCTTCATCTCACAATTCGTTTCATCTATTTTTTTCAGTCCAATGCAGCCTGCAGCCTCTCCATCGCAAAAAGCCAAATACAATCTTCCAAAAGGCATGCCGTATTTTTCTTCCAAATGGTCTATTTCTTCTTCATAATGCTGAATATCAAGATAATTTTGAAAGGAACTGTCATTCTCTATCAGCATATTTGTTTACTCTGAAAACAGCGTATTTATCTCCTGCGGATGCAGATACGCTAAAACAATTTCTGTACTCATCGTATTTCCTCCTGAGATTAAATTTAGTTGCGTCTTTTTATTATACATCAGACAATTCCCATTTGAAACTGAATTTTTCATATCCTTCCTTCATCCTTTTTCATTATAACCTGCCATGTTTCTATCCGGCGAAAAAA
This sequence comes from uncultured Lachnospiraceae bacterium, assembly GCA_949132985.1. Lineage (GTDB taxonomy): Bacteria > Bacillota > Clostridia > Lachnospirales > Lachnospiraceae > W0P33-017. Next base: position 5,055 of record CASCGD010000073.1, on the reverse strand, counting down.
TACCAGATAGTAAGTATTGGCATGAGCTGTCAGGCTTTAAATACCACTGTGCCCGGACGGGAATGCCAATGCAGGAGAGCAGATTAATTAAGATTGTGTATCATTTACCTGATCCGGGAAGGGTCTCCGCTCAAAACTAACAAAAATTTATAAAAAACAGAAACCCTGACATAGGGTGTCAACATTTATGTGCTACACTGTTTTTGTAACCGCACACTACCTTAAAACAGGAGGAAAGCAAAATGCGGAGCATTTTTCAAGACGCTTTCCGACGACTTGCCCGTGAGCAAAGGCGAGCGGGCGCTACCTTAAAGGAGGAAAGCAAAATGAACGAAAAATATTGTCAATGCTGTGGTATGCCAATGGGTGATACCGACGAAATGTACGGGAGCAATAAGGATGGAAGCAAAAATGAGGACTACTGCAAATATTGTTTTGCAGACGGCGCTTTTACAAGCGACTGCACAATGGACGAGATGATCGAGTTTTGTGTGCCTCACATGGTTCAGGCCCATTCCGGCATGACAGAAAAAGAAGCCCGCGATATGATGAAAAAGTTTTTCCCCACACTTAAGCGCTGGAAAACAGCGTAATTGCACATAAGGAAATTTGTGCCGGGATGTAAGGAGGACACGCAATGCACTTCGTGAAAGCGAAAGGAATATTATCTGCTAAAAATGGAATGAACTTATACCGCGGCTGCTCTCACGGGTGCATTTACTGTGACTCCAGAAGCAAATGCTACCACATGGAACACGCTTTTGAGGATATAGAAGTCAAAGAAAATGCGATTGACCTGTTGGAATATGCCCTCACCCATAAGCGTAAAAAATGTATGATAGGTACCGGCTCTATGACAGACCCCTACATTCCGTTGGAAATGGAGCTCAAAAATGTCAGGAAGGCTTTACACCTGATATATGAGCATGGTTTCGGATTTACAGTCATCACAAAATCAAACCGTATTATGAGAGATTCAGACCTTTTACGAAAAATAAATGAACGGGCAAAATGCGTTGTGCAGATGACTTTGACTACTTTCGATGAAGATTTATGCAAAAAGATTGAACCGAATGTGAGCACGACAAAGGAGCGCTTTGAAGTATTAACAAAGCTGCGGGATGCAGGTATACCGACCGTCGTATGGCTAACGCCGATTTTACCGTTTATTAACGATACACAGGATAATATCTCCGGTATTTTGGATCTGTGTATAGAAGCAAAGGTTTATGGTGTGATCTGCTTCGGAATGGGACTGACACTTCGGGAGGGAAACCGGGAATACTTTTATGCGCAATTAGACCGCCTGTTTCCAGGGCTGAAAGAGAACTATATCCACACATACGGAAATCAATACATCATCGAAAGCCCCAATAACAGAGCCTTGATGAAACTATTTCATCAAAAATGTGAAGTAAATGGAATTGTGCATAATAATGAGCAGATATTTCAATACCTGTATGCCTTTGAAGAGAAAGACAGGAACAGACAATTAACTATCTGGGATTATGAAAAACAGGCGGCAGAATAAACTGCCGCCTCTTGTCGCCACCCTGGAATCTACTTTTTTGGTCTGGCCCGAGGTATGCCCCTGTAGCGCAGCGGCACCCAATAACCGGTTTTCATGCGTCCCCAAATGTCACCCTTTCTCCCGACGACTTCGGTCAGCACAAAGCCTGCGCCCTTTTTGAGAGAAACTTTTCCGCCTTTCTTTGTGGACTTTGCTTTGATGTGTTCGGGCGCGTCCTTATAGGCAAGCTTTTTTCCGGCCGGGGATAACCGCAGGTAGCAGGGCTTCGTCGTCCGGTATCTGCCGCCGATCCTAAAATTCAAAACCGCCCGGTCCCACGTCCGTATAAATTTATCCGGTGTGCCGTAGGTACTGCGCAGCACACTTGTAGTGCTGCCCCACTGCGGGAGGTATACGTGCGGCTTGTCAACCGGGCTTTTCCAGTCCCCGCCCCAGCCGAGACCGATCTGTTTCGCAAGTGCGCCGACGCGTCCGAAAAAATTATCAGAATCATCATACGCCCCTTTTCCGTCACCACGGTAAAAATCAAATGCAATGCCCCATTGATGCTGGGAGCTGTACGTACGGCCCGGGGCATTCGTAACCCTGATGCCGGGCCTGGTGCGCCCCTGCGCGTAGAGCGCGTCCTGCTCCGCCACGGTCCGCAGGCACTCCCCGATAACCATTTTTAAACCAACCTTATCGCATAAGGCTTTTAACTCTGCAATTTTTAGCTGCAGCTGCGGGTGCAGCTGTCTGATATCCCTCATGGTTACTCTCCTTCCTGCTTCTCTTCGGAAGCTTCGGACGTGTCTGCCACATCCGTAAGCCCCTATGCACTAGCGTGCTGACACGTTCATTTGGCGAGATATGAACATATCAGTACACTAGTATCACTCGATTGAAATACCTTTCACTTTTAGTAAGGATGCTTTTTCGAGAGCGCAAAGGAAAAAGCGAAGGCGTAGTGGTGCTACGTTTAGCATTTTCCCTTTTTGCTGTCGGGACCGCAGACCAGCAAAATGTAAGGTTATTTAAATCGTGTTATACTAGTGTATGCAGCAGGAAATAAAACGGATATCCTTCCTATAAACAATGTAAAATTTCTTCGAGCCTCCTGTGTATTTCCACTCCCTATTTTCTGCGCAACGACTGCACTGCCACCTGTTGCCAGCATCGTTCCCGGACCGACAATCAGGTTACTAACAGGGCAGCCGATAGCTGTATGCTGCCGTGCAAGCAAAAGAAATTCTCCCTTTTTCCCGCACGGGGAGATGCATGTTTTACGGTTGCATTTATAATCTAACGGAACGGCTTCATAAAAATCTGACACCGTATCTGCCCTCAGTAACAAGAGCCTCGTTCTTACATAATCATCGTCGTCCAGAGAAAAAACCTGCGCTTTATCCTGCAGTCTTCGAAATAACGTGCTGCAAATAATGGCATCCTAGTCATTTCTGCGCGCAGTGCCCCCCTCCGTAATCTCCTGAAAGTGTTTTTCTCACAGCAGCCTCTCCCACTTCACACGCGTCATCTACCTTTCACCCTCTTTTACTTCATATACCTCATACTGTCTGCCCACTCCGCCGCACACCGGGCAGCGCTCCGGCGCGTCTCCGGCCATGAGATGGCCGCAAATCGGACAGACGTAGATCTTCTCCTCGTTAAAGCGCTCCAGATCACCCGCCTTCTCCAGCAGACTCGCATGCTCCTGCTCCGCAAAAGCCGCTGTGGCATATGCCTGATGCGCCAGCGGCTCGTCGTGCTCCTTCGCGTAATCGGCCAGCATTCGATACATATATTCATACTCGAACTGCTCCCCCGGCACAAATGCTTCCGCAGCTTCCACAAAAGGAAGCGGCTGATCGATCACGGCAAAGAAATTGCGCGCATGATAATATTCCGACGCTGCCAGAGCGCGAAACAGATTTGCGATGTAATCCATACCGCGGCGCTCTGCCCGGTCGGCAAACATCAGGTATTTGAAATGCGCCATCAGCTCGCCCTGCACCGTCTCCTCCAGCTTCCCGCGCAAAACCGCATCCGTGCGCTCCCGCGGATAGCAGGACTCCGGAATATTGCGGATCTCATAGTGCAAAACGCCGTTTTCCTCGCAAAAATGGACAACGTGATGCTCCACGTCACAGGCGCGGATGTCTCTCGATACATCCTCGATCATCGCACCGCCGCCGCCCGTGCAGATGAGCGGAATCCCGTCCACCTCATCCACAAACCGCGAATGGACATGTCCGCAGAGCAGATATTTTACCTTGTCCCGGTGAGGAGCGTACGCCTCCTGCAGCCGCCCAAATTCCTCCTGGGAAACGCTGTTTTGAATAAAATGATTCGGCACCGGAATGTGAAACGCAAGGATCGCCTGCTTCACCTCATCCATCGCCAGAACCTCCCGCAAAAGCGCCAGGCTCTCCTCCTCAAAGCTTCGCGTTGCATTGTCCAGCACGATCACCGCGAAATGTTCCGCCAGCAGCGCATAGCTCTTCTCACCGAAATAATCGGCGTATGCGCCGGTATCATGGTTGCCGCGAAGCGCATAGACATCGTTGCCGGCCAAAGACTCGGTCAATTCAACCATGGTTCGATAATAATACGCACTGCCCGCCGGCACCAGATCACCCACTACCAGCGTCAGGTCATCCCCGCCGCACGCTTCCAGAGCCCCGGCATACACCTTCATATTATAAGTTCCAAGCCCATCGCAGCCCGGGTCGCCAATGACGCCGACGGAGTGCACGTTCTCCAGACGGACGATTTTTTTTGTTACACGGATCAATTTATTTTTGCTCATCACCTGCTCCTTTCAAACCAAATCGTTTATGTATCACAAATTTTCCGTATACCTGCATTTCGGATAACCGCTGCAGCCCCAGAACATCCCGAATCTGCCCTTCCGTTTCTGCATAAGCGCGCCGCACCGCGGGCATTTCTTCACAAGGGACGGATGACTGTCAAACTCCTTTCCCAGCCGTTCATAGACAGCCTGCGTCATATGGCAGTCATTTAGCGCCCTGTGCGCTCCCTGCGTGGAAATACCATAATAAGCTGCCAGATCCGTCAGCCTATAACCGCCTCGCTTCGGCAGGCAGACCCTGGCCAGCTTTAGGGTATCGATCGAATCGTTTCCCGGCAGCTTCCCGAAATACCGCCCGCAGTCTCTGTAAATAAATTTTAAGTCAAATGCATCAATGTTATGCCCTACCAGCGCATCATTTTCGATAAACGAGAGAAAATCCGCCAGCGCCGTCTTAAATACCGGCGCATCCTTTACCATGTCATCCGTGATTCCATTGATCCCGCTGGCATCACGCGGAATCGCCCGCCCCGGATTCACAAGCGTGGTAAATTCGGAAACCGCCTGATGGTTTCTCACCTTTATGGCCGATATCTCCACAACCTCATCGTAATTACAGGAAATCCCTGTCGTCTCCAGGTCAAACACAACGTAATCCGGAATATATGCCGCCAACTGCATTCGTCTTTCTCCTTTTCACTTCTATAGACTCTCGGAATCTTTAAGCCTTTATTTA
>CASCGD010000072.1 GCA_949132985.1 uncultured Lachnospiraceae bacterium | reverse complement strand
AATCCCTGTGGACTCCGCCAGCGCATCCAAAAGTGCATCGCTGTGCGTCAGGTCATACAGGTACAGATCCTCCATCGTAATGTCCTTTAGCACCTCCAGACATTTCGGCGAAGGCCCGAACAAGCTCTCATTCAAATGGAGCCGCCCGCTGGACTGCTCCGTGGGCACGGAATGGTAGGACTTCACATCCGAATATTTGGAGAACACCTGAATCACCGGATTGCCGCTGTCCAGATTTTCTTTGACAAACTGCTGAAACTGCGGGTCAAACGCACGAATCTCCTCTAAGGTGTCAAATTCCAGCACCGTGCCCGCCGCTCGCTCCCTCTTTTTCAAAGGAAGGTCTTCGATGTGTTTTATATGAAAATCGTCCATCAGCATGTTCCGCGTCTGGTAATTTTCCCATTCCTCATTCATAAATGTACGGAATTTTTTCGAAAAGCCTGCATCAAAATAGCAGTCCCCGATGGTGTACCAGGCCCGCCCCCCGCCCCGGTGCACGCCTGTGATAAAGCCGTTTTCATCTGTCCCCGTGACGCAGAATTCGTCGCAGTAGCTCTCCGAGTATACGCAGGAATAGTACGATATATAGAGATATTTGTGGAACACATTTTCCTCATAGTAATTGTCCGAGCACAGAATGTAAGAGTTTTTCATGTACTCCTGCGCCACATAGAGGGAAGCCATGTTGTTGTATTTGTCAAAGTCCTCGTTATAGACAAGCGTCACGCCGTATTTATCTTTTAAGTACGCGAACTTCTCCGCCATAAAGCCTGTCACGACGATGATCTCCCTGATGCCCGCTTCCAAAAGCTGGCAGATTTCCCGCTCGATCAGGATTTCTCCCTTCACACGGAAAAGCCCCTTTGGCATGACATTGGAGAGCGGCATGCACCGCGCGCTGTAGCCCGCCGCCATGATGATGGCGTTGTCGACCTGATACGGGGCAAGCTGCTTTTCTCCCTCCGCAGTCAGACCGCTTTCATCCAGAAAGCCCTGCTCCATCAGAGACTTTCCTTCTTTTATATGTATAAAATCTGATACCGCGGTTCTCTTTTCCGCAATATCCCTTAGCTGCTTAAAAAGTTCTTCTTTCATCAATTCGATCTGCTCCTGTCTCCACCCGTCAGATGACATCCCCAAACTCAATCTCCGTAGACGTATGCCGCGGCACACGCTCTTCCACCGGCGGCAGCTGCATATAGTGCTCGTCAAACAGATAGCTCAAATACCCGTCATAGTCCTTCGGCGCATAAAACATGTGCCCCTCAAACTCCAGCTCGCACATCTCATCCATCCACCTGCGCAGATAGCCCTTCGCTTCCTGCTTGTAGCCCCATGCGGGGGTGCGCACAAGCCGGGTCTTTTTCCCTTCGTACTGATGCGCCAGCCGCTCAAACTCCCGTCTGGCCACGCGGTAAGGAATGTGGCGCAAAGCCCGGTAAACTACTTTCTTCAGCAGATTCGGCTCATGCACCGCCCCCACCGGGGAATAGGAAATCTTCCGCGCCAGAAAGCAGCGGAAGTTATAGACTGCTTTTGGGATACTACGCTCCGGCATATTGTCGCAGGGGAAAATATCGATAAAGATTCCCCGCTTCATCGTGAGCATTTCCTGATTTTTCCGGTTGAAATACGTCCCTTTTCGCAGGATGCGCGCATAGCCCCACCGAAAGCCCGGGTCCGTCTTGTACGTCTGCAAAAAATATTTCCTTTTATCCAGCTCTTTTTTGCACACCCTGCAGAACCGGTCATAGTCCTTTCGAAGCATCCGCGTATCGATATCGTCATCCCACGGGATGAATCCCTTGTGGCGCACCGCCCCGAGCAGCGTCCCGCCGTCCAGCTCATAACGGATGTGATGCTTCCTGCAGATACGGTCCAGTTCTAATAAAATGTCCAGCTCGATGAGCTGCATTTTTCGGATATTTTCCGGTGTATATTCAAATGTGCTCATCACTTCACCGCTCCCGACCCGGCCAACTGACACACCGCAGCCTCCTGCGCTTTTGGCCTGGTCATCTGCCGGCCCATTCCATCCGTTTCGGGCCCGGAAATCTGCCGCCCCGTCCGACCTGCTTTTGGCCCGGCCATTTGCCGTCCCGTCTGATCTGCTGTTGCCCCGGCCACACACCGTCTCGCCCGATCCGCTTCCGGTGCAGCATACGCCCCGCGCGGCGTTTCTTCCGCCTTCTGCCGCTTCACCGGTATCTCCCGCGGCGCGTCGATCAGGATTGTCGCACGCTTTGACGTCGCTATCTGCTTTAACTCAACCGTAATATTGCCGCCGATTGCCAGGGATTCTCCTTCTTTCAATGTCACTTTCAGCATCTGTCTCTCCTATCCGATCCCACCGTAGTCACTGCCTGCCCCACAGTAACATCTATTTCCACGAAGCCGCATCTTCCTGCCCGGCTTACATATTCTGCATCTTCCAGACCTGCCCGCGCTGCGCCACACACGTCGCCGGGCTGTTGCCAGATCATTCGGCCGTTTTACCGCTGTTTTGTCAAAAGGTGTACTTTTTGGCACTCCTTCCCAGTTCATCCTCCTTTGTGCAATTTTTATAAAAAAAGGGGGTTGAAATTCCTATGAAGTTGACGATATAATAGACACTAGAGTGCAATATGCACAGCAGATCAGTAGTGTCAAAAAGTACACCTTTTGACACTACTTTTCCTTTTTTCACTTACACATATTATGTAGACCCCTCCCCCTGATTTAACCGCATTTCACGCAGCTTCCGGTAGAAGGTTGACCGACTCATCTGACATTTTTCCAGAACCTCATCCATTTCAATCGTTCCGTGCTCCCAAGACCTTACAATACTTTTAAAATTATCCGGCACCTGCAATTGTGGCCTGCCGAACCGTACACCACGATTTTTTGCCGCCGCGATTCCCTGTTCCTGCCTTTTTCGAATGTTTTCCCTCTCGTTTTCCGCAACAAAAGAAAGTATCTGCAGCACCAGATCCGCAATGAATGTACCCATCAGATCTTTGCCATTCCGCGTGTCCAAAAGGGGCATATCTATCACGCAAATGTCAACACCGATTTCTTTTGTGAGCATACGCCACTGATTTTGTATTTCCACATAATCGCGCCCCAGACGGTCGATGCTTAAGATATAGAGCAAGTCACCTTCCTGCAGCCGGGACACCATCTTTTCATAATTCAATCTGTGAAAGTCCTTCCCTGACTGTTTATCTATAAAAATGTGGCGGTCAGAAACTCCTGCCTTTTTCAGCGCAATCATCTGACGGTCTTCATTTTGCTCTACGCTCGATACGCGCACATATCCGTATGTATGATCCATTTGCCATTCCTCCTCGTTGTGAAAAACAAGCATTCAAAAAAAGCCCTACTGTATTTCTACAATAGAACTTTCTTAAAAGCAAAATCTTCTCAGATGCTTACCTCTCCACCGGCAAAGGAATAATACTCAAACCGCCAGCCGCTCCAGTCTTTCCCCCATTCGCGAGAGCACCTCGTTCGTAATCGTCCCGCATCGGTCTGCCACGTCTCCCACGGTGATCTCCTCCCCGCCCGAGCACCCGATGAGTACGGCGATATCCCCCTGTCTGACCTGTCCAATATCACTTACATCCACCAGAAGCTGATCCATGCAGATGCGCCCGATCATCGGCGCACGCCGCCCGCGGATCAAAATCTCGCCGCCGTAAGCGGAAAGCTCCCGAGGCACGCCGTCCGCATAGCCGATGGCAATCGTTGCAATGTGCATGTCATGGGTGGCAGTGAATCCCGTTCCGTAGCCCGCCGATTCCCCCGTGCCAAGCGCGCGCACCGACGCGACCCGCGCCTTGAGGGACATCACCGGAATCAGGCGCTCTCCCCACTCCTCGCTGTCCGCTTCGGTGCTCAAAACACCGTAAAGCGCAATGCCGACCCGCGCATAATCCCCTGCCAGCTCCGGATAGTTGAGCACCCCGTAGCTGGCCTGCAAATGAACATCCGGCAGCTCACAGCCCATCCGCTCCAGCGCTCCCAGCAGCCCCTCAAAGGCAGTCACCTGCTTTTTAACATAGATCCGATCGGCAGAGCTTGTCCCGTCCGAGGTGGCCAGATGCGTATAGATCCCATCCACCTTCAAATACCGATCCTCCATCAGCGCCGCGATCTCCTCCACCCTGGCCGCAGGAATGCCCAGCCGATGCATCCCGCTGTCCACGCCGATGTGCACATGCAGTCTCATCCCGCTCTCCTGCAAACATCTCGCATAGGACAAATCCACGATACTCTGGGTCAGCCGATAGCGCTTCAGCAGCCTAAGCTGTGAGGGATGCGTATAACCCAGCACCAGTATTTCACCGCGCACGCCGCCCTTTCGCAGCTCCACGCCCTCAGCCGCACTCGCCACGCAAAAGGCGCGCACCCCCATGCGGTTCAGCTGCTTTGCCACCAGCAGCGCGCCATGCCCGTAAGCATTCGCCTTCACTGCCGGCATCAGCTCACAGCCCTCCCCCAGGCATGACTGTAAAAACCGCACATTGTGGGCAAGCGCATCGTGATCCACCTCCACCCACGCCCGCGCCTTTTTGCCGGAAAGCCCGCTTCCCTTTTTGCCGGGACGGATGCAAACCAGCAGCCACGCCGCCGCAAAAGAGCAGAGTGTCACAGCCAAAAAATGCACCATCGAATTTTCCACCAGAAGCTTTTCCATGTGCAGCGCCCCCGCAAAGCCCCGCACCACAACGATAAACGCAGGATGCACGATGTACACCCAGGCGCCGATTTTCCGCACCCTTTTCGACACCTGCACGCGCCAGCCCAAAAGCAGCCGGTAGCCAAAAATCATGACCAAAACCAGGCATACATACATGCTGTCGTGCCGCTGGAGCTGGTTTGCATGCAGGAAAAACCCCTCCGCGCTCATGCCGCCAAAGGCCAGAGCCGCCGCAATGCCTGCCGCCCCAACCGACAGCTCCTTTTTCCACAGCCGCATCCACACGCCAAGCACGAGAAACAGCGGTGCAAAAAACAGGCCATTTCGGGTGTAGTCGCAAAACGAGAAAATCCCGTCATAAAAGCTTTTCACCGCCGGAATCTTAACCGCCAGACCGTAATAGCTGTCGCCAAACAGCCCCACCACGTAGAGCAGCGCTGTCACCGCCGTCACACTCCGCAGCCGAAGCAGCCGGCTCAGCCCAAAGACAACCACCGCGCCCAGCATACACGCCGGAAAATACCACAGATGATAAAACGTCCCGTCAAAAAATACCATTCGAAGAACGTCCGCCGCGCCAAGCTCCTTATAGTGTCCCGCATAGATGCCGATGGGGATATACAAAAGAACCGCTACGCCGTAGAGAACACCCGTCTTTTTTAAATAGGTAAGCAGCCGCCTCCCGGCATTCTCCCGGTCGATAAAAAACTCGGATACCACAAACTGCCCGGTCACCATAAAGAAAAACGGAACCGCCACCCGGGCCAGAATGCGGGTCAGAAAAAAATCCGCATCCGCATTAAAAAATGCCAGCGGCGAGGTGTGGATGGCGATGACAAGCACCGCCGCAAAAAGCCGGAATGCGTCCAACCCGCCGTTTTTTGATTTTGCATTCATATCCCGCACCTCCTTCTATATGTCGTCCGCTCACCTCTGCGCACGGGAACTTCGCCGGAAGGCATTTTATAAAATGTTTCGCATGTTGCCCTCTTTCGGTACACACGCTCCACATTCCCTTCTTCTGCCGAAAGCTGCGCTGCGTATTCCTCCAGCACAAGCCCCGATTCCGTCAGAATCCGCGCATGGGGCGTACCGATATAACGGAAATGCCACGGCTCATGGCCGATCCCCGTCACCGCCTCCTTCCCTCTCGGGTAGCGCTCAATAAACCCGTAATCCGGTGCCAATTCCCGGAACACGCCGCAGATACCGTCATAGGGAAAATCCGGCCGTATAAAATCGATCACATCCTTTTTCAATCCCAGGTCAACGGCAAGCCCGCTCTCATGCTCGCTGTGGCCCGGAAGCGCCACATAGGTTCTCGTAAATTCCATCCCGTTTTCCCGCAGGGATTCCTCCCAGATCTGCTTTTGCTCTTTGCCGGAACGCCAGCCGCTCACCGGAACGATCGCACGCCATCCGTCGATTCGCTCCATCAGCCGTTCCAGCGCACAGGCCGCCTGACGCTCCAGAAAAACATCCGTTCCCCCAACAGGCAAAAGCCGTTCCCGCTCGCCTTCCCCGTGCTCCACCGGGGCACTGGCCCGGTTGATGAGCACCAGATAATCCATCCCTCTCATTCCTCCACCGCCTGTCTTATGATACGCTCAAGAAGCTCCGGAAATGAAATCCCCGCCGCCTTCATCATGCCGGGGTAACGGCTGTGAGCGGTAAACCCGGGAATCGTGTTGACCTCGTTGAACACCAGAGCACCGTCTCCGGTCAAAAACAGATCCACACGGGCAAAGCCGCTGCACCCCAGGGCGCGGTAAATCCGTTTTGCCAGCTCCTTCACCTCCGCCGCCTTCTCCTCGCTGATACGTGCGGGCACATGGATGGCAGAAGTCTGTAACGTATATTTTTCCGTAAAATCGAAAAAACCTCCCGTCAGCTCGATCTCATCCACCTCCCCGGTCAAAAGCTCTTCGGTTCCAAGCACCGCACAGCCCACTTCAAAGCCCTCGATTTCCTCCTCAATCAGCACCTCATCATCGTAGAATGCCGCCTGGGCAAGTGCCTCTCGCAGACCGTCCATGCTGCACACCCGGCTGATACCGTAGGAGGAACCGGCCTTTACCGGCTTGACAAACACCGGAAAACCGATCTCTCTCGCAAAATCCAGCGCCTGCTTTTCGTCCGTCACCGTATTCAGCACGAAGGATTTCGGCACACGCACACCAACCAGCGAGGCCAGCCGATGGGCGCGGTCCTTGTCCATGCAAAGCGCCGAGGCTAAAATCCCGCAGCCCGCCAGAGGAATACCCGAGAGGGCAACCGCCCCCTGTACGGTGCCGTCCTCCCCGTTTCTCCCGTGCAAAATCGGGAGTACCACATCAACATAAACCGTCTCCACACCCGACTTGCGAAGTACCCACAGCCCATGAGTTTTGCGGTTTGGCGCGATCACTGCGGGCGTGCAGTCCGCAGCCCGCCATGTATCGTTTTCAATGCGTGCCGTCTCCCCGCTGTAGTAAAACCACTCGCCCTCCCGGCTGATGCCCACCGGAATCACCTCGTAGCGCGTCCCCTCCAGCGCCCGGATCACCGCTGATGCTGACTGGAGAGAGACGCTATACTCCGATGAACATCCGCCAAAAATCACTGCCACTCTTATTTTTCTGCTCTTACTCATTTTTCCATACCTTCCTTACTTAACTGGTTCGCCCCGGTAACCCCTGCGTCCGGCCGAAGCGATACCTTTCCTTTTTTCAAATACAATGCCCGCTTCCTTCAACCGGACATTTCATCGGAACAACATATCAAAAACACCCTGTCCCGATACACATATGGTATCAAAACAGGGTGTTCCTTGTTTTCGCATTTTCTGTCAAACTTCCTGTGATTTTCTGTCGTAATCCTTATGATTTTCTTACATCCCGCCACCAGCCAACAGCAGGCAGCTGCTGCACCGGCCTGCCTGATTTTTGATCCGGCACCTTGCCGCTTATCCGCGCAGCCACCCGGGGCAGGCCGATCCATCCGTCTTTCTATAGAAATAATTATTCCGTCCCCGGACACTTTCCCGCATCCGGCAAATAGACCGAAAACACAATGCACTCATCGGCGCTTTCCGCCTGTATGCGTCCTCCGTGCAGCTCCACGATCTCCTTTGCGATGGCAAGCCCAAGCCCCGCACCGCCGCTTGATGAACCTCTCGCGCTGTCCAGTCGGAAGAACCGCTCAAACAAACGCGACAGCTTCTCCGGCGGAATTGTCTTTCCGTGGTTTTTTATGACAAACAAAACGCCGCCCTCCACCCGCGAAAGCTGCATTCGGATTTCCGTCTGTCTGTAGCTGTAGTTGATCGCATTTCGAATCAGGTTGTCAAATACCCGCTCCAGCTTGTCTCTGTCGCACGCAATCCCGATGCCAGGTTCCACGGCAAGCTCCCAGCGCAGCTCCTTTTCCAGAAAAACCGGAAGAAATTCGTTTGCGATCTGCTCCGCCATCATGCTGAGGTTGATATGCTCCACTTCAAGTGTCAGCGCAGTCAGGCTAAAGCGCGTGATATCAAAAAATTCGTTGATCAGCTCCTCTAAGCGCTCCGCCTTATCCAGCGCAATCCCAGTATAACGCGCCCGAAGCTCCGGCGAAATCTGCGGTTCATCCACAAGCAGGCTTAAATATCCGATAACGCTGGTGAGAGGCGTTTTCAGATCGTGCGCCAGATAGACGATGAGATCATTTTTCCGCTGCTCCGCCTCCTTTGCGGCCCGCGCATTCCGAAGCGACTGCTCCCTGGCCCTGTTCAACTCGTTTTGCGCCACCGCAATCTCCGGGGATAGCTCGATGGAAGTCTCCTGCGGGTGGGAGAGGCTCATCGCGGCCTCCAAAACCTCGTCCAGATAATTTAACGGTTTTCGGATCGCCCGATAGGTAAACACAAAAATACCCATCAGCATCGCAAGGATGATGATGTAAGGGGACGAATACTGCAATGCCTTTAACACATAGTACAGACGGCTGTCCACCTGCCAGATAAAAAAATGTGAACAGAAGTACCATGCCCCGAAAAAACCTCCTGTCAGCAGCGCAAACAGCCCGATCAGCGAAACAAAAAGCTGCATAAAAATGTTCCGCGAAATTTTTGAATACTCTTTTGATTTTCCCCTGTTATTCAACGGTATACCCCACTCCCCACACGGTTTTGACATATTTGGGCTTCCTGGCAGGCTCACCCATCTTCTCCCGAAGTCTGGCAATATGCGCCATCACCGTGTTGTTATTGTCCAGATATTTTTCGCCCCACACCGCCTCGAACAGTTCTTCCGAAGCCACCACATTGCCGCGCCGCTCGCACAGATACCATAAAATCGAAAACTCCAGCGGCGTCAGCGCCAGCTCCTTTCCATTTAGAATGCATTTATGGCTGCTCTTTGCAATGGAAAGTCCCCGGACATTGATCTCGTCGGATTCCGTTTCACGCGTCTGTGTCTCCGCATTGTTGTAGCGCATGTAGCGGCGCAGCTGCGTCTTCACCCGCGCCATCAGCTCCAGCGGGTTGAACGGCTTTGTGACATAATCGTCCGCCCCGAGAGTCAGCCCCGTAATCTTGTCCATGTCCTCCACCTTCGCGGTGAGCATTATAATCGGATAAAAATAGCTTTCGCGTATCTTTTGACAGAGCAAAAAGCCATCCATATCCGGCAGCATCACATCCAGTATTGCAAGGCTTAAGTCCTCCCTCTCTGCGCAGGCGAGCGCATCTGTGGCATTGTAAAATTTGTAAACCTCATAACCGTCGTTTTTCAGATAGACCTCCACCAGATCGGCGATGGCGGCTTCATCGTCCACAACCATAATTTTCTCTCTCACAGGGATTCCCCTTTCCTGTATGTTTTTCTCCTGTAATAAACGTAAGCCATATGATATGCCGGCAAGTCCTGCTATGTATCAGGAAAATATCAAATCATCCGGCAAACCCGTATGTCCCCAGACATAAAAAATCAACAAAGAATTTTTCTACACCGGAAATATTTTAACACGGGAAACATGTAAAGTCATCTTACGATTTTCTTACAATCCTGTCTGTCCACTTGCGGCAGTCCGCACCGCACGAAGAGACGCGTACGGTGCTTTTTTGCTGTTGGCGCAGCTAACTTGCTCAAAACCGGGCGTTTGACTCATCGGGCTCTCGTTCGATTTTGCTCTCTGCATGCTGTCCGGCTGTCGAAAATCGTCTGTTTTTGTACTTTATAAAACTTTTAGATTTTTGTCACACAGGGTTCATAATTTCTTCCTATACTGAAATTGTTCAAGACAAGGAGTCGTAAGCTTCCACGGAATCCCGGTCGGCTCCGACAAAAAATAACAGGGCTTTCGCGTTGCGCGAAGCCCTTTTCTGATGTATTACTCCGGGAGTTTGCATGCACGCTTTGGCCGCTGGACAAGCGGCCTTTTCATCACTTCTCCGCAGCTGCCCTGCCCCCTTCTTTACTCTTTCTCTGTCCTTTTTGTCCCTTACCTGCTTCTATATTGTCACCAGCTTATCCGCAGTCCCTTCGGATAGTGGTTTTTCATCACACCGCGGCTGGCCTTTCCCCAACCCAGTGGAAGTCCCCGGTAAGTAACCAGCGTCCAGCCCGAAAGAGAGGCATCGCAGACAAGTGTCTCTCCTCTGAGATATTTTTCCGCATCCTGCGTCTCAAAGCACTGGGAAACCTGCTCCGCTTTCAGCGCCAGCGCCAGCGCGTGGGAAGGCTCAAAACGGTTTTTCTTGTTTGTCCCGAGATGCAGCCCCGGACGAAGCACCTTGAAACCGCGGATGTCCGGCATCTGCTCCGGCAGAAGATAGAGCTGTTCTCCAAACATCTCCCGCCTTCCCCGGGGAGGCTCGAAAAGCATCTGCTCCGCAAACATTTCGTATGCCCGCCAGCCTTCCGGGCTTTTCCCGCCCTTTCCATCTGGGTATCCGGCACGTTTGCCATTTCCGTTGCGCCTGCTGCCCTGCTTTCCGCGCACCGTTTCTGCAGCATCATCCTTCACCCCGCACTTCATTTCTGCGGCGTCGCACCACGCTCCGTTCGCCATTTGTTCCAGATCAGCTCCGTTTCTCGCCCTGCACGCCATCCCCACGATGCCCTCTTCACTCTGCGCACCTGCCATGGAGGCTCCTGCTCCGCAGCCCGCACCGCCCTTCTGCAGCTTCGCCGCAAAATGCCCTTCGCCGCGCTGCCTGTGGGGATAGATCCGCACCGTGCCGGGAAGCACTCCCCCGGACAAACCTAACGCAGCCGTATCGATCAAAGACGGACGAAATTCAGGGAACTCCTCTAAAAACCATGCCACTATCTCCTCGTTTTCCTCTGGTGCAAACGTGCAGGTGGAGTAGACCAACACCCCTCCCGGACAAAGCATCGCCGCCGCGCTGGCCAAAATCTCCCGCTGGCGCGCGGCACACCGCATCACATTCTCCGAAGACCACTCCGTGAGCGCCGCCTGCTCCTTGTGAAACATCCCCTCGCCGGAGCAGGGTGCATCCACAACAATTTTGTCAAAAAACGCCGGAAACCGCCGCTCTAACTCCTGCGGTGTATGGTTTAACACAACTGCATTTCTGATTCCCATTCGCTCGATATTCTGGGAAAGGATTTTTGCACGTCCCGGCACCGGTTCGTTGCACACTAAAAGCCCCTCCCCCGCCAGCCGACCGGCGAGCTGGGTCGCCTTCCCGCCCGGCGCGGCGCACAGGTCCAGTACCCGCTCGCCGGGCCTGGGGTCCGCCAGATGCGCCACGCACATCGCGCTTGGCTCCTGAATATAGTACAGCCCCATCTCGTGAAAGGGATGTCTGCCGGGACGTTCCCCTTCCTTATAATAACAGCCCTCACGCGCCCAGGGAACAGGTTCCAGCTCAAACGGCATCAGCCGCACAAAATGCTCCTGCTCCGTCTTCAGCGGATTGTACCGAAGCCCGTACGCCCGCGGCGTCTCATAGCTCGCAAAAAACGCCTCTGCCTCCGCCCCAAGACTCTCCCGCATCCGCGCCGTAAACGCGGCGGGAAGCTCTGCCCGTATCGTATGATCCATATTTTTCCTCTCGTGCTTCCTCCAGCTCTTTATCGGGATCAAAATCTGTGGGGATCCCCTTAGCTGCTCAGCTTTTGGGATGCTCTCGCTTTACCTGACACCACCGGATGAACCGGCTTTTTTCTTTCGGAATACCTGTCATCCTTTCACCCTATTATACACAGTCTTCCGGCAATTTACAATTCTCTTTACCCGCTGTTTCCCTGCTGTTCTCCTGAATTGTTACTTTCCACACCCCGGGAACGCGCACCAGCTGCCCGTTCCGTGAGAACGAGATTCAGGAATAAGGGGCGATTTTTGCGCAGCAAAATTCGGAATATTGCCCCGGATCGTTACTATGAGCGGCTCCTGAGCCGTGATTAGTAACCCTGGATTTATGCCGTCTCTCCGATGAGCGGTGAGATCTCCCGGTGTTCAATCACAGTTGAAAACACGATCTGCGTCTGTGTTTTGCCATATTTCTGTGCCTGGGACACAAAATATTCCAGCTCTCCTGTACTCGAATAAGCGACCTCCAAAAGCATCGCATCCTCCCCTGTAATGCAGCTGCACTCAATCACATTCTTGCATTCCCTCACCAGATTCAAAAACGCGTCCTTTCTGCCTGACGATACTTTCACCGTCACGAACGCCCGAATACGATTGCCCAGCTTTTCCCTGTTGACGCACATATGATAACCGAGAATATACCCCTCGCGCTCCAGCTTATCGATCCGCGCAGATGTCGCCGGTGAGGATAAATATACCTGCGACGCAATATCCTTCAGAGAAGTTCTCGCATTCTTCTGCAAAATATGTAAAATTTTTCTGTCTACACTGTCTAACTGCCGTTTCATCGTTCATCACCTCATCATTTTTCTGTAAAACGAAAAAGGCGTGCCAACCCCCTTGGTTGAAACGCCTTCGTTCCGCTTAATTTTATTAAGTTGGTGCTATCATATCACTTAGAAAGTTATTTGTCCAGTATTTTTTTTCATACAATCAAATACCCCGCTGCAGGCAACGGGGTATCAAACCTGCAGCGCTGCTATGCAGCGGAGTATTGGACCCTCACGGCAGCCGCCAAAAGCCCGCATAAATGAGGCTGCCTGGCTCGTTGCCCGCGGGAATAAATCAGAAAAATATGCTTGTTCCCCGCCTATGTTTGGGGTACACTAAGAATCGGAGTCGCGTTTTCCTGCAGCTTCTGCTCATCCGCACTTCAGGAACCGATTCGCCAGCCCCGTAATCAGATTTACGGCGCGGACATAGCTCCATTTATATTTAAAAGAAAGAAGGAATTTATCATGCTGATTGATTTTCATACTCACACATTTCCTGACAAAATCGCAGCCGCTACCGTCCAAAACCTGGCCGGGCATGCGCACATACCCGCCTACACTGACGGCACTCAGCAGGGACTTATGGATTCCATGGCGCGTGACGGCGTGGATATCTCAATTGTCATGCCAGTAGCCACAAACCCTGCTCAGGTCGAAAAGATCAACCGCCGCGCACTTGAGACAAACACTGCATCCGATAAAACCGGCATCATCTCCTTTGGAGCCATGCACCCGGAATTCGCAAATTACAAGACCGAGCTGCGGTGGCTTCGCGAAAACGGCTTCAAGGGCATCAAAATTCACCCCGACTATCAGAACTGCTACGTCAACGATCCGTCGATTTTAAATATTATCGCGGAGGCGGAGAGCCTTGGACTGTACACAACACTCCACGCCGGTATCGATGTCGGATATCCCGATCCGGTGCACTGCTCACCGGCCCACGCGCGGGAACTGGTGGATACGCTTCATCCCACCCACGTCATCCTCGCCCACACAGGCGGATGGAAGCAGTGGGACGCAGTCATCGAGCTTCTGGCTGATCCCGCGCTCTATTTTGACATCTCCTTCTCTTTTGGCCTGATCACACCGGAGCAGTTTATGACGATCCTGAACCAGCACGGCAGTAAGCATCTGCTGTTCGCCACGGACTCCCCCTGGGATACCGCCGCCCACACACTGACAGAATTAAAGAAGCTCCCTCTCACCCAGGAGCAGCAGGATGACATCTGCTTCAAAAACGGCTGCCGCCTGCTAAGACTGGAGGCGAAATGAAACACCAATAAGCCCGGCTCTCCCCGGGAAGTGTAAGGGAGAGCGTGCCCCCATGATACGCTATAATCTGTCGGCAATACGTGTCAATAGCCACCGAGCGCGGAATTCCCGGGAAGAAACCGCTTCCCCCGGCGAACGGCCTGTTTCCCATCGGTGAAAAAACTGGTATGTGCCGGCATGACTCAATAAATATACGATTCGCCGCGCGGAGCGCATGCTGCGTCAGCAGCAAATTCCCTTATGCACCTCTGCGCATAAAAAACGCGGCACTCCCTGAAACCCCGGTTCAGGAGCGCCGCATTTTTCCATATAATGCTTTTTATGCCAGTGCCGCCGTAATGATTGCCATGGAGTAAACTTCCGATGCATTACATCCTCTGGAAAGATCGTTCACCGGTGCATTTAATCCGAGAAGAATCGGGCCGTAGGCCTCAAAATTACCCATGCGCTGCGCGATCTTATATCCGATATTGCCCGCGCTGATATCCGGGAAAATAAAGGTATTGGCATGTCCTCCCACCTGGGAGTCCGGGCATTTCGTGCGCGCCACACGCGGAGAAACGGCAGCGTCAAACTGCATCTCACCCTCAACCGGCACATCGGGCATCTTTTCCTTTGCCTTCTGCGCCGCATTGCGCATCTTGTCTACATCCTCACCCTCACCGGAACCAAAGGTTGAATAGCTCAGGAACGCTACCTGCGGATCAACGCCGAAAATCCTTGCACACTTTGCTGTCTCAACTGCAATCTCCGCCAGCTCATCCTCGTTCGGCTTGATGTTGATGGCGCAGTCGCCCATCGCCAAGACTTCGTTGTCGCCGGTCGCCCGCGGACGGACCAAAATAAAGCAGGAGGATACAATATTGTTTTCAGGCTTCGTCTTGATGAGCTGCAGCGCCGGGCGTACCGTATCCGCGGTAGAATAGGTCGCACCGCCGAGAAGCGCGTCCGCCTCGCCCATCTTCACAAGCATCGTTCCAAAATAGTTCGCCTGCGAGAGGATTTTGCGCGCCTGTTCGGGCGTCACACCCTTGCTCTTGCGAAGCTCGCAGAACTTCTCCACCATCTCATCCATATTTTCATACTTTGCAGGATCCACAATATTTGCACCCCGGATATTGAAGCCGCTGTCTTCCGCCGCCAGTACGATTTCATCCTCGTCTCCCACTAAGATCGGGCTTAAAAAATTGCTCGCCAGCAGACGTGACGCCGCCTCCAGAATACGCGGGTCGCTGCCCTCCGTAAACACAATTTTTTTCGGGCTTGCCTTCAAAACCTGTATCAATTGTCCAAAACCACCAAACATAATTTTTCTCCTTCTATATATTTATTGATTCATCCATAAAACTATTTTAGTCCATAATTTTCCAAAACACAATATACACACATAATTTGTATTACTAAAAAAGCAAAATGCCTAGCACAACGAAAATTAAGTATCTGGTCCATTGACGCAGAATGATTGTTTCAGATAAAAGCCGGAGGAAAGAGTCGCAGCGGTGGCTACGTCGATTGACGACAACGCCGCAGATGAACAATCAGGCAAGTCAAGGTGCCGGTTACTTAATATTCGTTGTACTAGATTATTCCTCCGCCGTGACAATGCTGACATCCGCGTTTTCCTCCAGAAAATCCAGCGTCATCTCCTGCAGAAAATACTCCTTCAAATCTTCTTCACTGTAGTCGGCAAGCATCTCCTCCACGGAATCATAGTCATTATACTCCGCAAATTCCGCCATCTGCTCCCCGAACTCTTCATCGGAAAGCGTGATATTTTCGTTTTTCCGAATCAGCTCCAGCACCATAACCCGAGAAGCGGCGTTCTCACACTCTTTCTTGCGCGCCTCCTCGTCCAGGCCAAACATCTCATACACCTCGTCAAGACCGCAGCCGAACATATCCGCATAGCTCTGATAATCTGCCTCGAGCTTCCCCTTCTGCTCCTTATAAAGTTCCTTTGGATACCCGCTGATCTTTGCGTTGTCGATCACCTTCTGCACGAGATCATTTCTCATATCCTCCGTGCCCTCCGCCTGGTGGTCGGAGGCAAGCTCATCACGCAGCGTCTGTTCCCAGGACTCAACGGATTCCTCATCAAAATTTTCCGACACAAATGCATCCGTCACCTCAGGATAAACGATATCCGAAACCTTCCGAATCTCTATCTGATAGCTGACCTCCTTGCCTGACAGCTGTGCGTCCTCAAAATCAGCGCCGTAAGTTACAGAAAAATTCAGCGTGTCTCCCGCTTTTTTCCCGATGACTTCTTCGTCCACCTCCGCGCCAAACTCTTTGCTTCCCACCACCAGGTCATAGCCGTCCTCCACAAAATCGTAGAGCACTTCCCCGTCACTTTCCGCCAGCAGAGAAAGCTCAACATTCTGGCCTTCCCGAATCGGTTTATCATCCGAAACCTCATGGTAAGCCTCGAACTCCGAAAGCGCTTCCTTCCGATACTCCTCGAACTCCTCGTCGGTGACCTCTGCCACAGAAAGCTCCACGCTCAGATTTTTATAATCTCCCAATGTCACATATTTGCTGTAATCCCCGTCATCGCCGCCGCAGCCTGCAAGCAGCATGACCGCCGCGAGGACGCAAAGCGCCCTGCGGACCATTCCTGCTTTTTTCATCATCACAAATCTCTCATTTCAGTTCTTTTATTTCCGGTCTCCCAAAGCCCGGCTTTCTTTTTTCCGGCTCTTTGTCCAAAACTTCCGAGGCCCGCTCCTCTTATTTTCCGGTCTCCCGAAGCCCGGCTTTCTTTTTTCCG
>CASCGD010000071.1 GCA_949132985.1 uncultured Lachnospiraceae bacterium | reverse complement strand
CGGGTATTGACAACGAAAGAAAACGGTGCTATTGTAAATGTATAAATAACCGGTAACTTAACCGATAACGTAACCAGTAAAGGAAGGAGGAGGCTATGGAAATACAGTATTTGGGAACCGCGGCGGCAGAGGGACTTCCGGCGTTGTTTTGCGGCTGCGAAATCTGTAATCAGGCGAGAAAAGCAGGCGGAAAGGAGGTGCGCACGAGGACACAGTCTCTGATAGACAACAAAATCCTGATTGATTTTCCGCCGGATACTTATACGCATGCTATCAGCTACGGTTTAGAGCTGGGGCAGATCGGGCATCTGCTTGTAACACATTCCCACATGGATCATTTTTTCCCGGTAGAGCTGATTCACAGGCATGAGCATTTCGGGCACCATGCGAAAGGCATGCTTGTCGTGTATGGCAATGAGGCGGTGGAGAAGGCGTTTTACGACGCGGTACTCATCGACCGGTTTCGGGTGCATCCGCTGGACGAGGCGGTTTCGTTTGTCAGGTTAAGGCCTTTCGGGGATTTTGAGGCGGAGGGTTATCATATCATCCCGGTTCCCGCTGACCATGACAGACGGGAAACCTGTTTTATTTATATTATTGAAAAGGATGGGAAATGTTTGTTGTACGGCCACGATACAGGCATGCAGATGAGCGATGAGGCATGGAAATGCATTTTTGACCACAGATTCGATCTGGTTTCGCTGGATGCCACGATGGGTAAAAAGCACAGCGACGGTTACCATATGGGACTTTTTGACGCGGTTTCGTTTGTGCAGCGGTTAAAAGAGCAGGGCTGTATCGGTGAACGTACGATTAAGGTCGTCAATCATTTTTCACATAACGGGGAGATGACCCACGTGCAGTTGGAGGACTTTGCAAAGGAGCGCGGAATGCTTGCGGCTTATGACGGCATGAAGGTGTCGTTTTAAAATCGGATGACCGGGACAAATCCTCAGAATAACACATAACATATAGGGAAAAACAAAAGTGCCGCGCACGGCACGGAAAGAGAGGGAAACATGGATTACAGAAAGGTCGCGGAACAAATCTATGACAAAGTGGGAAAAAAAGAAAATCTCATTTCGGCGGCGCATTGTGCGACGCGTCTGCGTCTCGTAATCGCGGACAATAACAAGTGCGACAGCAAGGCGGTAGAGGAAATCGATGGCGTGAAGGGTGTCTTTTTTGCATCGGGACAGCTGCAGATTATTCTCGGAACCGGCACTGTAAATAAGGTATACGATGAGTTTCTGCAGGTCTCGGGACTGTCTGCCGCTACGAAGGCGGAGGTAAAGCAGGCGGCTGTTGCACAGCAGAATGTTTTCAAGCGGGCGATCAAGACACTGGGCGATATTTTTGTGCCGATTATCCCGGCAATCGTAGCCAGCGGTTTTCTGATGGGAATTATGGAAGCGCTGAATTTCATGGTGAACAATGGTTTTCTGGCAATGGATACCAGCAGCTCCATATTTGTTTTCGCAAATTTGTTCAGCAATGTGGCTTATGTATTTTTGCCTATTTTGATCGCATACAGCGCGGCGAAAGCATTTGGAGGCAATCCATTTCTGGGCGCGGTCATCGGAATGCTGATGATTCACCCGAATCTGCAAAATGCATGGACGGTTGCGACAGAAGGCGTGCAGGTCAGACAGAGCGTGTGGTTCGGCCTGTATGAGGTCGATCTGATCGGCTATCAGGGCCATGTAATTCCGGTTATCATCGCCGTGTGGGTGATGTGCTTTATTGAAAAGAAGCTGCATAAGATCGTACCGGAAATGTTTGATTTATTTGTGACGCCTCTGGTGAGTGTATTTGTGACCGGCTATCTGACTTATTCTATGATCGGGCCGCTGTTTGTTGTGATTGAGAACGGCATTATTGACGGTATTCAGTGGCTGATCGCGCTTCCGCTGGGAATCGGAAGCTTTCTTATGGGTGCGTTTTATGCGCCGACCGTGGTTGCGGGAATCCATCATATGTATACGATTATCGATGTGGGACAGCTGGCAAAATATGGAGTTACATATTGGCTGCCGCTGGCGTCGGCGGCAAACCTGGCACAGGGTGCGGCGACGCTTGCGGTTGCGGTAAAGACCAGAAATGCAAGGACAAAATCAATGGCGCTGCCTTCCGCATTCAGTGCATTTATGGGCATTACAGAGCCTGCGATTTTCGGTGTGAATTTACGTTATTTTAAACCGTTTGTCTGCGGATGTATCGGCGGTGCATGCGGCGCGCTTTTTTCTTCCATCACACAGCTTGGCGCAAGCGGAACCGGTGTTACCGGCCTGTTCGGTGTTTTGCTCTGTCTGAATATGCCGGTTCAGTATGTTTTGATGATGGCGATTTCCATTGGTGTTTCGTTTGTGCTGACATGGCTGTTCGGATATAAGGACGAGGAGACGCAGGCGGCGCCGGAGAACGAAGGGACGCCGGAAAAAGCAGCGCCGGAAAATGAAGGGGCGGCAAACGCAGAGACGGAAAAAACGGAGATGTCCATTTATGCTCCGGTACAGGGAAATGTGATTTCGCGTGAAAGTATTCCTGATGAAACCTTTGCATCCGGTGTGTTGGGAGACGGTGTCGGCATTGAGCCGGAAATCGGGGAGGTCGTGGCGCCCTTTGACGGGGAAATCTCTTCCGTGACTGATACGCGCCATGCCATCGGCGTGAGCGGACCGGGCGGCATGGAGCTGCTCATCCATGTCGGTGTTGATACGGTAAAGATGAACGGCGACGGCTTTGCACTTTTGGTATCCGAGGGCGAAAAGGTGCGCAGAGGCCAGAAGCTTATGACCTTTGATATTTCAAAGATCAAGGCGAATGGATACAGTACGACGACCGCCGTTCTGCTGACCAACAGCGACGATTACAAGTCCTTCAAGGTAGTAAAAACAGGAAGGACAAAGGAAAAGGAGAAAATGATTTCGGTTGAGCTTGAATAACAGACGCAATTCCTAAAATGCTGGTAAAATAAAAATGGGGCTGCTGCACGAAACAGAACACATACAAGGTATCGCTTGTCAGATTTTTTAACAAACGATATCTTGTATCCTGTTTCTTAGTGCGACAGCTCCTTTCTTTAACAGTGTCAAAATTCTTTGCGCGTGCTTCCATCCAAGTACATTTCCTCAAGTACATTCCAACACTTATCATAATTTGCTTGACATTTAATTGCCGTAGTTGCAATATTTTTAAAGGGAGTTATACGGGAGGCTGACATACATGATAAAAAACAAAAGAAAAAAGAAAAAAACATTCCGGTTTTTCCTTACCCTGTTTGCGGTCATTTTTGTCTCGACAGCACTGGCGGGGGCGGGGCTGCTTCTGGCCGCCCGCTGGATGAATCAAAACGGTGGGAAAAATCATGAGCTTCCCGGGGAGCTTTTGAAGCGGTATATGAGTTATATTCCGGAGAAGGAATATGAAAAGATGTACGACATGCTGGATCTGCAGGCATCGGGCGGTATCAGCTTCGATGCTTTCGTGACGCGCAATTCGGCGATTTATGAGGGGATTGAGGTGAAGGATATGAAAATTACAGTCACCTCAGTTGATGAGGATCACGGAACGGTGGGCTACGAGAGTGAGTTTGGCACGGCGGCCGGGACCATCAGTTTCCCAAACTCGGCGCAGTTTGTGATGGGGGAGGAGGGTTATGGTCTGGTGTGGACGGATTCGCTTATCTTTCCCAAACTGCGCGCCACGGACAAGGTGCGCCTCTCCACCGTGCAGGCACAGCGCGGCGAGATCGTTGACCGAAACGGGTGGGTGCTCGCCGGAAAGGGCGTGGCATCCTCTGTCGGAGTTGTTCCGGGGGACATGGAAAACCGGGACGAGAGTATCGGGCGGATTGCGGAGCTTTTAGATATCTCCACATCGTCGATCGAACAGGCGCTGTCGGCCTCCTGGGTGACGGACGATGCCTTTGTCCCGCTGCAGATGCTCCCGAAGGTAGAGGAGCTTGATCTGATGACCATGGCTCCGGACGAAAAGACATTGAAGGAGCAGAGGCGCCAGGAAGCGTTGCTTGAGATACCGGGGGTGATGCTCTCCGACAAGGAGGTGCGTACTTATCCGCTGGGCGAGTCGGCGGCGCATCTGATCGGGTATGTGCAGGGTGTTACCTCGGAGGATCTGACGGAGCACGCGGGGGAGGGCTACACCACCGGCAGCGTGATCGGAAAAAGCGGTGTGGAAGCGCTGTATGAGAAGGAGCTTAAGGGTCAGAACGGGTGCCGCATTTACATTGCGGATGAGGAGGGAAACATGAAGGAGGAGCTGGCGTATCTGCCGGTGCAGAATGGCCGCAGGATAGAGCTGACCATTGACGCCAGACTCCAGCGCGAGCTTTACGAGCAGTTTCAGGAGGATAAGGGCTGTTCGGTTGCCATGGATCCCTATACCGGGGAGGTGTTGGCGCTGGTCAGTACGCCCTCCTACGACAGCAACGACTTTATTATGGGACTCACCGATGCGCAGTGGACGGCGCTGAATGAGGACGAGGACAAGCCGATGTATAACCGGTTCCGTCAGACCTGGTGCCCCGGTTCCTCCTTTAAGCCTCTGACTGCGGCCATCGGGCTGGAGTGCGGTGCGGTGAATCCCTCGGAGGATTACGGAAACGACGGACGGCGCTGGCAGAAGGATGAGTCATGGGGTTCTTATTTTGTGACGACGCTGCATCCCTGCGATCCGGCTACGATGGAAAATGCGCTGATTCAATCCGATAACATTTATTTTGCGAAGGCAGCTTTGAAAATCGGTGTGGACGAGATGCAAAATTCCATGAAGCAGTTGGGCTTTCATCAGGATATTCCTTTTGAGATCGGGATGCGCCAGTCCCAGTATTCCAACACGGAGCTGATCGAGACGGAGCTGCAGCTGGCCGACAGCGGCTACGGCCAGGGACAGATGCTGATCAATCCACTGCATCTGGCATGTATGTACACGGCCTTTGCCAATGGGGGGAATATTGTGCAGCCGTATTTGACCCTGGGGCAGCAGCGGGATAATCTGTACTGGCAAAAGGAGGCATTTTCCCGGGAGACGGCAAATCAGGTTCGGGACATGATGATAAAGGTGGTGAGCGATTCGGAGGGAACCGGGCATAAGGCGTATCGGGAGGATATCACCCTTGCGGCGAAGACCGGAACTGCGGAGATCAAGGCTTCCCAGGGAGATAAAAACGGTACGGAGCTTGGATGGTTCTCCATTTTCACTGCGGACAGGGATGCAGACCGTCCGATTTTGCTTGTGAGCATGGTGGAAGATGTGAAAGAGAGGAGTGGAAGCGGTTATGTGGTGAAAGGGGTCAATGAGGTTCTGGACGCGTGGTTTAGCGGCTTTTGATGATGAAAATTTTCGTTGTAAATTAACCTGGAAGGACGTATACTATAGCTATGCAGTTTTTGGACAATACTGGAAATATATGAAAGGAAGGTATTTTATGCTGAAAGGAAAAGTAGCTGTCGTTACAGGGGGAACAAGGGGTATCGGATTTGAGATCGTGCGCAAGTATCTGGCAAACGGCGCGAAGGTCGTGCTCTTTGGTTCCAGGCAGGAGACGGTGGACCGTGCGCTGGAGAAGCTGAATGGGGAGAACAGCGCGTGGGAGGTTACGGGAAAGTGCCCGAAGCTCACCGATGCCGCTGAGGTGGAGAAGGCCGTGAATGAGGTGAAGGAGCAGTACGGACGGATTGACATCCTTGTGAACAACGCGGGTATTTCCCAGAGTACACCGCTCTATAATTATACTCCGGAAGAATTCGACAAGGCGATTGACCTGAATGTAAAGGCTGTTTTTTATGCAATTTTACCGGCTGCCAAAATCATGAAGGAGCAGGGCGGAGGCTGTATCATCAATACCAGCTCTATGGTCAGTATTTCCGGTCAGCCCGCGGGCGTGGGCTATCCCACCAGTAAGTTTGCAGTGAACGGACTCACAATCTCCCTGGCGCGAGAGCTTGGAAAGGATCACATCCGTGTGAACGCGGTGGCTCCGGGCGTTACGAAAACGGACATGGTAGCGGCACTGCCGCAGGAGGTTGTAAAGCGTATTTCCATGGGCATTCCACTTGGACGCGCCGGTGAGCCGGAGGAGGTTGCAGATGCGTTCCTCTATCTCGCAAGCGATCTGGCAAGCTATGTCACAGGCGAGATTCTCTCTGTTGACGGAGCGTCCAAGGCGTAAGTATGATTCCCGCGAGCAATGAGGAAAATAGCCATGTTTACATGGATATTTGACGAATGCCGCGAGGGTCAAAGACTCCGTTGCTTGCAGCGGGGTCTTTGATTAAAGGTGAAAGGCGTCTGTCTACAGGGCGGCCGCTGATGATTTACGGGCGATACGGGTGGCACATGAAGAATATGAACGGGGTGAAACCATAAGCCATAATGACATCGATATGAACTGAGATTAAGGGGACTTATTTCTATAGTAAACGAAACCAGTCACAGATATGCAGGAGAACATTCACATGAACTACACTTACATCGACATGGAAAATTACCCGCGGCGTGCTCATTTTTCATATTTCACAGGAATGGCATATCCTTATGCAGGAGTCACGGTAAACGTGGATATCACGGACTGGCTGGCGGCGGTGAAGAAACAGAACCGGCCTTTTTTTCACAGCTTTTTGTATGCGGCGGCCAACGCGGCGAATCAGGTCCGGGAGTTTCGCCAGCGGATTTTGGACGGGCGTATCATCGAGTTCGAGCGGTGCCCCGGTTCTTATACGGTGGCGCTTCCTGACGGGACTTACTGCTACTGTAATGTGGATACTGACATGCCGTATACGGATTTTTTGTCCTGTGCGAAAGCCCGGCAGCAGCGAGCCATGGAGCAGGCATCTCTGGATGACGGTGCCGAGGCGCTCTCGCTTATTTTTGTATCCTCTCTTCCGTGGCTGAGCTATGCTGCCATTGTGCAGCCCGTTCCGCAACCGGCGGACAGCAATCCGCGGATCACCTGGGGAAAATATTTTACGCAGGAAGGAAAAACGCTCATTCCGGTTTCTCTTTTGTGCCATCACGCGCTGGTGGACGGCATTCATTTTGCAAAATTTTTTAAGGCGCTGGATGAATGGCTGGCGCAGATGGTGCGGGAAATGAATAACGGGGAGGCCGGCGGGTATTAGAATGCGGGTCGGCGCTGCGGGAAGATTTTTTCACCTGCCGGCATAAATAAAAATTTTAGGGGATGAACGAGATGCGCTACGAGGGAAATATTTTCAGGCCTCCGAATGAGCGGAGAAGTTATCTTTTGCAGGTCACAATCGGCTGTTCGCACAATGCATGTACTTTTTGCGGAATGTATAAAGACAAGCGGTTCAGAATTCGCCCGCTTTCCGAAATCATGGAAGATATTGCAATGGCAAAGCAGACGTATGGAACTGTCCGCCGTGTGTTTCTGTGCGATGGGGATGCCATCGCCGTTCCGACAGCCGATTTGCTGGAGATACTTCACAGGCTCAAAAAGACGTTTCCGCAGATCGAGAAAATTTCCACATACGCAGGTCCGAAAAGCACCTTGTCAAAAAGCGTGGAGGATCTCAGATCATTGCACGAGAATGGTCTGACAACCGCATATCTTGGAGTGGAAAGCGGCGACGATCAGGTATTGAGGGAAACCTGCAAAGGGGTCGATGCCGCACAGATGCTGGAAGCGGGACAAAGACTCAAAAATGCCGGCATGAACTTGTTTGCCATGGTTTTGATCGGATTGGCCGGTGAGGAGCGCTCAATGGAAAATGCTGTGGCGACGGCTGAAATGATCAACCGCATGCATCCGGACCGTCTGGCTGCCCTGACCCTTATGCCCGTTCCGGGGACGAAAATGTATCGGGATATTGAACAGGGAAAGTTCCGCGTTTTAAACGCCACCGAATGTCTGACGGAGACAAGGGAGCTGATACGTCATATCAAGCTGGAAAATTTATATTTTGCAAGTGACCATGCATCAAATTATGTTCCGGTTAAGGGCATTCTGAACAAGGACAAGGCAAAAATTATTGAATTGCTTGACCATGGGATTGCAGGCAATGTTTTTAGAAGGAGTCAGTGGCAGAGGGGATTGTAAACTAAGGCGGTCAAAAAAACTCCATTTAAATTTGGCGTACAGATCATGGTAACTATCCGATAAGGAGAATATAGAGCAGGAGAAAGAGGGAATCACCGTTAAAAATTAATTCAGGGGCAGGATGGCTGAGGGGGCCGTCTGTCCTTGAATTTTTGCATTGCGGAAAATCCGCAGGCAAAACTGTAACATTTTTCTATTCTGCTGCATTTCGAAAAGGTTGACAGTCAAAGAGAGAAAAACTAAAATAGAGAAGTAAACTGTTCATATACCCGTGAGACAAGTGACTTGCCGGAAAACATTTGGCAAATATGTATGCTCGTGAGTATAAAAAGAAAAGAGGATAACTGATGAGAAAGAGACATTTTCTGGCGGCTGCGGCAGTGCTTGCGGTCTGCATGGCACTCCTGTCAGCGCCTGTGACGGCATTTGCGACAGGCCCGGGTGATGATTATGGGGATATAGAGGATGAAGGGCAGGAGCCGGGTGAGCAGATGACGGTCCCTGCACCGGACCCGGATGACGGCCCGGGCGGTGGCAGCTCAGGCGGCAGCTCGGGCGGTAACACAGGCGGCAGCTCGGGCGGTAACACAGGCGGCTCCAGCGGAGGAACTACAGGGGGCAGTTCCGGCAGCGGAAACAAGGGAAGCAGCTCAGGCGGCTCATTCACCCAGAATTCGGGCGGTGGCAGCTCAGGTACGGCCGGTTCCTCGGACAGCAGCCTGGCATCCCTCGGCATTTCTCCGGGGACTTTAAGTCCCGCTTTTTCTCCGAATGTCTATGAATATACAGCTACGGTGGATGCAGATGTGACGCGGGTGTCTATCCCGGCACGGCCAAACAGCAGCACGGCGGTAATCGCTTCCGTGAGCGGTGCAAAGTCGATACGGCCCGGGACAAACACGGTCAAGGTCGTTGTGGAAGCTGCAAACGGCACGACGAGCACCTATACGATTACCGTTCAGTGTGGATCGGGTGCGCAAAATCCTCCGGCCAGCGAGCCGCAGGACACATCAGAACCCACATCGGTGGAGGGAGAGATCGTTGACGGGCAGACGGATGGAGAGACCGTAAATCCGGACGAGACGGACGAAGCAGATAAGGACGGGGACTCTAAGGTCAGCTTTGACTCTAACGGTTATCTGATTTATGAGGGCAATGCCTATATTCCTTCGGAACAAATGCCGGAGGGGGATTATGTGTCTCTGGAAAAATACAACAGTCTCTATGAGCAGGCTCAGTCTGACCGGACATTGAGTAATCGAATGATGATCATTTTTGTGATTGCCCTTGTGCTGCTTTTGATTGTTATCGTCAATCTCGCATTCAAGCTGCGGGATGCGCGTCAGGACGCAGAGCTTGGCATAAACGGGATTGGTGACGATGATATGGACGGGCTGCCTGTGAGGGAAGGGAAGGTTACAAAGGCAGCGAAACTGCGGGAAAAGGCGGAAGCGATGGATGCTTCCATGATACCGGATGTAAAGATGCCGGAGCAGATGAAGCGTGGCGGCCCGAAAACGGCGGAGCGCTTATATGGAGAAAAGGCCAAGCCTGCCGCAGCAAAAAAACCGGTTGGCAGGACCGCAGAGCGGTCTGTTACGCCGGCAAAAACACCCGACAAAAAGAGATCTAAGTCTGCCCGGGCAGACAAGGATCTGGAAATTTTAGATTTGAACGATTTATAATGGATAGAAAGGTAACGTAGTTTTATGAACAGACCCTATACGGCCAAGGCAAAGAAGGCACTTGCCCTGGCGGGAAAAATGTCCCGAAGCCTGCACCACAACTATATCGGGACGGAGCATTTGCTGCTTGGATTGCTGCGGGAGGGCAGCGGTGTGGCGGCCTGTGTGCTCATGAGCAATGGTGTGGAGGAAGAAAAGCTGATGCAGCTGATCGAGGATCTGATCGCGCCATCGTCGGATGTGATGTTGATGGACCGCGACGGATATTCCCCAAAAACGCAGAAGGTTTTGGAACGGGCAGAATCGGAGGCGGAGCGCTTTCATTCCCAGCAGGTTGGAACAGAGCACTTGCTCATTGCTTTGATTAAGGAGATTGACTGCGCAGCTTCGCGCCTGTTAAATACGATGGGTGTCAGCGGGCAGAAGCTTTACGTTGACATTCTTGTGGCTATGGGCGAGGATGCCTCGCAGTATAAGGATGAAATAAATGGCAGGGCGGCAAAGAAGGCGAAAAATGCCACTGCCACACTGGACCGCTATTCAAGGGATTTGACGGAGCTTGCCCGAAACGGCGAGCTTGATCCGGTGATTGGCAGGGAGGACGAGATTGAGCGCGTCATCCAGATTTTGAGCCGGCGGGGAAAGAACAACCCTTGTCTGATCGGGGAGCCTGGCGTTGGAAAGACGGCGATTGTCGAGGGACTTGCTCAGCGCATCGTGAACGGAACGATGCCCGATACGGTGATGGACAAACGGCTGTTGACGCTGGATCTCTCCGGCATGGTGGCCGGCTCAAAATACCGGGGCGAATTTGAGGAGCGCATCAAGCGCGTTATTGCGGAGGTGCAGCAGGAGGGCAATGTAATTTTATTTATCGACGAGCTTCATACGCTCATCGGAGCCGGCGGCGCGGAGGGTGCCATTGATGCCTCCAATATTTTAAAGCCGTCTTTAGCCCGGGGCGAGATACAGCTGATCGGAGCGACCACGATCGAGGAATACCGCAAATACGTGGAAAAAGACGCGGCACTGGAGCGGCGGTTCCAGCCTGTGACGGTGGAGGAGCCTTCGGTCGATCAGGCGATTGATATCCTGCGTGGTTTAAAGAGCCGTTATGAGGATCACCATCAGGTGGAGATTACGGATGAGGGCGTGGTGGCGGCGGTAAAGCTGTCACATCGCTACATCAACGACCGGCATCTGCCGGACAAGGCCATTGACCTTATCGATGAGGCCGCGGCCCGGATACGGCTTACGGTGTGCCAGACACCGCCGGAACTTCTCGCGTACCAGGAGAAGAGCCGGGAGATGGAGGATGCCTTTGTGGAGGCGATCGCAAACGGCGATATGGAGCTTGCCTCCAGGTGCATGGATGAGCGTGCGAAGGCGGATGACGCCTATGAAAAGGTGAAAAAGCGCTCCGAGCGCAGCAGGAACCGGAAAAAGCTGGTTCTTTGCGAGGCGGAGATTGCGGAGGTCATTTCCAAATGGACGAAGATTCCGGTGAAACGGCTGACGGAGGGCGAGGCGGAGCGGCTGCGTCGTCTGGAAAAGACGCTGCATAAACGCGTTATCGGGCAGGAAGACGCGGTAAGCGCCGTAGCCCGTGCCGTGCGCCGCGGGCGTGTGGGGCTGAAAGATCCGAACCGTCCCATTGGTTCCTTCCTGTTTTTAGGGCCTACCGGAGTGGGAAAAACGGAGATTTCCAAGGCGCTGGCGGAGGCAATTTTCGGGGACGAGCAGGCGATGATCCGCGTGGACATGTCCGAGTATATGGAAAAGCACAGCGTATCAAAGATGATCGGTTCACCGCCGGGTTATGTGGGTTTCGACGACGGCGGACAGCTCTCCGAGAAGGTTCGGCGCAATCCCTATTCCGTGGTTCTTTTTGACGAGATCGAGAAGGCGCATCCCGATGTATTCAACATTCTATTGCAGGTATTGGACGATGGACGTATCACAGACTCCCAGGGGCGCAGGATCGATTTTAAAAATACGATCATCATCATGACGAGCAACGCGGGGGCACAGTCCATCGTGACGCCCAAGCGGCTCGGCTTTGCTTCCGCGATTGATGAGAAGCAGGACTATGAGCGCATGAAATCGTTAGTCATGGAGGATGTACAGCGCATTTTTAAGCCCGAATTTTTGAACCGTATCGACGAGACCATCGTGTTCCGCATGTTAAATAAGGATGACATGAAAAAGATCGTCACGATTCTTTCAAAGACGCTGATCGGGCGCTGTAAGAGCCAGATGGACATGGAGCTTGTGATTACGGAGCCGGTGAAGGCTTATATCGTGGAGGAAGCGTATGACCCGAAGTACGGCGCCCGTCCCTTGCGCCGGATGATCCAGACGCGCATCGAGGATAAGTTGGCGGAGGAATTTCTCGCCGGTCATGTAAAAAAGGGCGACAAGGTGCACGTGGGGCTTAAGAAGAAGGAGCTTGTGTTTTCGGTGAAGGACTAGAAAAAATAATGATACTACAATTTAGGAGGAAGACAAAATGCGCAGCATTTTCTAAGCATGTCTTCCGACGACTTGCCCGCGAGCGGAGGCGAACGGGCGCTACTACAATTTAGGAGGAAGACAATGAGTGTTGTAAATGAATTGATCCGCACAGAGGCAGACGGAACGATCAGTTTTGGTGATTATACGCTGGGAGCGAAGGCAAAGCTTGATCATTTTAACCATAAGGATGCGCTGTATAAGGTAAAGACCTTTCAGGGGATTACGCGGCTGGAGAAAAACGGCATGTTCGCCTATGAGTCAGTGCCGGGAACTGCAGTCATGCATCTGAGCAAGGATGAGGATGCAGTGTGTTTTCAAGTGGAGGGCCCCGAGGACGCCGAGATCACGCTGGGTCTTGAGGATGAGACGACCTATGAGGTCACCGTCGCAGGAAAATCAGTGGGTGCGCTGACAACGAAGCTGGGCGGTAAGCTGACCGTCAGCGTGGAATTAAACGGTGAGCCGGTGGAGGTTACCGTCAAAAAAGTGAATTAGCGATGCCAAAGGGAAAAACAGCCATTTATTTTTGCCAGTCCTGTGGCTATGAGTCCGCAAAGTGGATGGGGCAGTGCCCGGGCTGCAGGGAATGGAATACGTTTGTGGAGGAAGTGGTCGATAAAAAAACCGCTTCAAAGCAGGGGACGTCCCGCGTGTCAATGCGGACAAAGCCGCAGCCTATCGGAGGAATTGAATTTCGGGAGGAGCAGCGCATGAACTCCGGCATGCCGGAGTTGGACCGGGTGTTGGGCGGCGGCATAGTACCCGGCTCTATGGTTCTTGTGGGCGGAGATCCGGGTATCGGAAAGTCAACCCTTTTGCTTCAGGTGTGCAAAAACCTTGCCGGGGGGCATGTTTCGGTACTCTATATTTCCGGTGAGGAGTCCCCGCAGCAGATTAAAATCCGGGCGCAGCGCATCGGCAGTTTTACCGATGATCTCAAGATTTTGTGCGAGACGGATCTGGAGGCGATCCGGCAGACCATCGATGTGGAAAAACCGCAGATTGTCGTCATCGACTCCATTCAGACGATGTACAGCGAGGCCATATCCTCTGCCCCCGGCTCAGTCTCGCAGGTGCGGGAATCCACCGCTACGCTCATGCAGATCGCGAAGGGCAGCGGCGTGACGATCTTTATCGTCGGGCACGTGACAAAGGAAGGCGTGGTGGCGGGGCCCAGGGTATTGGAGCACATGGTGGACACGGTGCTCTATTTCGAGGGTGACCGCTATGCGTCCTACCGGATTTTGCGCGGGGTGAAAAACCGTTTTGGCTCCACGAATGAGATCGGCGTGTTTGAGATGCGGGGAGACGGACTGCGGGAGGTGGAAAACCCGTCGGAATATATGCTAAGCGGCAGGCCCGAGCAGGCCTCCGGCTCTGTTGTGGCCTGCTCCATGGAGGGTACCCGTCCGATTCTTATTGAGATTCAGGCCCTTGTGTGTCACACGAATTTTGGAATCCCCAGACGGACTGCGGCGGGCACGGACTTCAACCGTGTCAATCTGCTCATGGCTGTGCTCGAGAAGAGATTGAACCTGAAAATGAGCGAGTGCGACGCCTATGTGAACATCGCGGGCGGCATCCGCATGAACGAGCCGGCCATCGATCTGGGTATCGTGCTGGCGATCGTCAGCAGCTTTAAGAACCGTCCCATCGACGGGCATACCATCTGCTTTGGCGAGGTGGGTTTAAGCGGTGAGGTGCGCGCAGTCAGCATGCCATCCCAGCGGGTGGCGGAGGCGAAAAAACTTGGCTTCCATACCTGCGTACTGCCGAAGGTCTGTCTTGAGACGGTGGGAAAGGTGGAGGGCATCCATCTGGTCGGTGTCGCAAATGTACGGGAGGCGATGGAAATCTGTTCGTAAGACGGAAAATGCTCCAAAATAAAACACCACTGCGCCGCATCTGCGGCGTCAGTGGTTCATCCCGGCAGGTCCTGTTGTGCGTCAGGATCATTCTTTAAAAACACTGAAGAATCAGCCATGTATCGTCAAATTTCTTTTCCTTTAAATCCTGCTTTCTGATGTAGAAGTAAATGCTTCCGCAGTCGCCGAACATCAGCTCGTAACCGTCCTTTTCCACGGTTGACATCTGAAACAGAAGCGTCCACTCCTGGCGTTCTTCCATCAGCTTTTCGTGCTGCCCATCCGTAAATTCCGGAACGTTGCCACAGTAGATGCCGTTGGCAATCTCGGCGCACTGGAAGAGCATGTCCCCCTGAATCAGATCAGCATAGCCCAAAAGCTTGCTGGTTTCCTCTTCGGATAAATCACAGCCGTATAATACCCGCTCTTCATCATAACAATCCCAATCTACATCCGTACAGCACCCGACAATTTCTCCATAGTCGGGTACATTCTTCTGGCTGGAAAACTTCAGGGAAAATTCCGGTATGATAAAGTCCTCTGCCAGATCCTCCGGGAAATCGACGGGTCGGATATCTGTCGTGTCTTCGATATAATATACCTGCGCGCAGCCCTTATCCTTTGGATCAAAGCCCCATTTCATCGTGCAAAGCTCATAGAAAAAGTACAGCATACCCGTGTGCGGCAGCCTGTTATCCGTGTCAAATTCGGCGATATCTTCCAGATTGAACTGAGCGAGGAAGGAGAGGGGCCGGTTTGCCGTCTCTTCATCCATGTAGTCGGCACCCTCGTAGTAAGGCCATAGGAAGCCTGCGGGCAGATGCGGCTTCCCTCCGAACTTGCTCGTTCCGATGGGCAGTGTCTCCTCTGCGGGAGTATAGTCAGTCACAATTGCCGTCTTTTTTATTTTTTCAAATAATTTTTGATAAGCTTCTGTAGTCATTGGAATCTCCTCTCTTTCATGTATGCCGATTTGTAATCCAGGCAGTATATATATTTCCGCGGGGGTCAAACGTTTCGCTGTCTGCCGAAGGTAGTTGTTCTGTCAGATGATCCTGCAAAATTTCACACAGAGCTATATCACAAACGCTAACTCACGGGGCATATGCGATTATTCGGATGTTTCGTCCTCTTCCGATTCCTGTATCAGGGAATGTATGTAGGTGCGGTAGTTTTTGACTTCTTTCTTCGTGGAATCCGTATATAAATATGCGGAGCTGAAAAACACGAATCCATCGCAGCCTGCGCGCTTTACTTTTTTGATCTGGCTGACGATATTATTGTTCTTTTTGTGCCATCCGATGTCGGAGGAAATGCGGGTTCCGCCGCGGTATAAGCCGAGGCCGATATACATGGGCGTATCATTTTTGTTTAATGAGATCCACTGGTTCAGCCGGTCGGTAAAGAGCGTAGTAACCTTGCCGTTTATTTTATACTGGTCGCTCCAGTATATCTGAGGAACAATATAATCCATGTAGCCGTCTTTGCTGAGCCATGTTTTCAGATCACATCCGATGCTTTCCGCATAAGAGACGACTCCGGCCGGACTGATGCCGAACAGCAGATTCTCGTCGTAGCTTTTGACGGTTTTGTATACTTTTCGGATCATTTTGTTGATGACGGTTTTTCTCTTCGAAACAGGCACCTTGTACAGCTGAGCCCCTTTGGAGCGTGAAGGGTAAAAGTAATCGTCGAAATGAATGCCATCCACGTCGTAGTTTTCCAGAATCTCTTTCACAATGCGCACAACCCGGTTGGTGGAGGAAGCTTTGCCCGGATCATATATGGTTTTCAGCGTCTTACGGTACGGGTTGATCCAGGCGTGCAGTGTCATGCCGTATTTGTGCGCAGTCTCGATCAGAATTTCCAACGGGTCATAGTCCGGTTCTGCTCCCGCTTGAAACATGTAGGTGCTCCAAGACAGATATTCACTGGGATAAATGGCATCGTTGCACGGAACGGTGTGGCAGAAGACGGTATTGATGCCGTCTTTTTTCAATTTTTTGAAATGCGCTTCTGCGCCGGCGATAAATTTCTGCTCACTTTTATTGTACAATCCTATTTTTTTGTAGTCAAAGAGGGAAATCCACACGCCGCGTATATCGTCCGGCAGGGTGGCCGCCTGGACGTCGACTCTTGCGGGAAGGAGGATGGATTGTCCGGGAATTGTCATGTATCCGGCTAATGCCGCGACCATAAGCAGAAGGGCAACAGATTTTCTGATAAAATTTTTGTGTGACATGCTGCATCGATTCCTTTCTTTTGCTGATTTGTATACTGGGTTGTTGTACGCAGCCGCTAGTATAACACGATTTAAATAACCTCACATTTTGCCGGTCTGGTGCTGACACGTTCATTTTCAGCTAAATGACGTAGAATGAATTTTCAGTCTGCAAGGCGGCTGAACGAGGCGATGCGGCGGTATCGTTGCGTGAGGCCAACGCGGCAGATGGAAATTTGGGCAAGTCATTTGGCGAAATATGAACATGTCAGTACACTAGGGGAAATACCTCGCCAAATGTTCGTATTATACCATGGAAGGAAAAAAATTTCCATGCATAAAGCTGGATTTTTTATGGTTATTTTTGGAAAAACAAGGTTGTTTCGCCCAGCTAACTGTATAAGGCTGCCTGACCATGGCCATACTCATGGTAGAGGAGGAAGGCAAAATGCGAAGCATTTTTTAAGAATGCCTTCCGACGACATGCCCGCGAGCGGAGGCGAACGGGCGCCACTTTGGTAAGGGAGGAAGGCAAAATGCGAAGCATTTTTTAGGAATGCCTTCCGACGACATGCCCGCGAGCGGAGGCGAACGGGCGCCACTTTGGTA
>CASCGD010000070.1 GCA_949132985.1 uncultured Lachnospiraceae bacterium | reverse complement strand
GCTGTCGCACTAAGCAAAGCATATACAAGATATCGTATAAAAGAATGGTTGAAACAAACGATATCTTGTATCATGTTTCTTAGTGCGACAGTTCCGTAATCTCTCTGCATGATCTAAAGCTCAGGCAAAAATATGGAACGGCAGGCGGCTGTCAGCCTTCCACCTCGGTTCCCTCCATCCACTTGTTGAACTTCTCCTCCACGAGATCATAGGTGTCGGAGCAGAGAGAAGGAAGCTCTTTTCCCCAGGTTCCGGTTGCCTGAGCATAACCCTTCTTGAACGCATTCAGTAATTCCTCTGCCTTGTCAGGATCATCGCCTGCCAATGCCTTGGCGAAGGAAAGAATACGGTCGGAGGTTTGCTCTGCTCCCCAGTAGCCGTCAGAGGCAATATCCTTTTTAGCCTGTGCGATGGTTTCCGGATCTGCCGTGAAATTTCCTTTTGCGAGGAATGACCAGATGCTGTCGGCAGTGCCTAATGTCTGGCCCTGCTTGGAGATCATCTTCTCTACGAGACTCTGGAGCTGAGAGGTGCGCTGCTCGGCCTCTGCCTTCATCTTTGCAACGACTGCGGAGTTGGATTTTTTTGTATAGCCGGTCTTTGCAGTGCTTTTCTCATAGACAGCGGCGGTATTCTGGTCTTTTTTAGTGGAACTTGCATTGGTAGTTTCTTTTGCGTCGTTTGCTCCTTTTGTGTTGTTAACCTGCTGCGTATAAGCAGAAGCGTTTGTGGTTCCTACAGAACTTACACTCATTTTTTTACCCTCCTTGGTTTTTCGGGCGCGGCCCGTATTTTTTGCCGGTATCCGTTCCGGCGCGTTCGGCGACAGTGCAAAGATCGCACGATGTAACGGTTCAGACAGGTCTGCGCATTTACTGTGCTGACTGTGAAAAAACATAGTGGAAACAGGCAGACGGCCCATTGCGAAGCAATTTTCATGGCCGGATGCTCGTAACAGTAAAGGTACCTGAACTGTTACCGCACGGTTACAGTTTTACAACTGCATTATAAAAGAACATCCAAAGGTTGTAAATAGTACGATTATGCCGCTGAGTTAAATTTTTTGCCGAAACAATGCCAATAGCCATTATGTTTCATATTATATCGACGCCGTGCGAAAAAAAATAAAGTCCGCGGTTGACTTTTTTTTCATAAGAATGTAACATAGAGTCAAACATTGTATACAAAATACATATAGAAACAGTCAAATTGAAACCGCCGGAATGTGTTTCGCATAAAAACGCATTCCCGGACATGCAGGAGGAGTATGAACGTAATACATATCAAGGCGCTGGCAAAAATAAATTTGGGTCTGGATGTGACCGGTACGCGTGAGGATGGCTATCATCTGGTGCGTATGATCATGCAGACGATTGATCTGTTTGACTGGGTGACGATTCGCAAAAGCAGGTACAATAAAATTTCACTGACGACGAATCTGAATTTTTTGCCGACAGACGAACATAATATAGCATACAAAGCCGCGGCTTTGTTAAAGCAGGATTTTCCTCAGATCGGCGGCGTGGAGCTGCGCATCCACAAGTGTATTCCGGTTGCCGCGGGCATGGCAGGCGGGAGCACGAATGCGGCGGCGGTGCTTTTTGGTATGAATAAGATTTATCATCTGGGTATTAGCCAGAGACGTCTCATGGAATACGCTCTGACGCTTGGCGCAGATGTACCCTACTGCCTGATGCGAGGGACGGCGCTTGCAGAGGGAATTGGGGAAAAGCTGACGCGTCTTTTGCCAATGCCGGATTGCTATATTCTGGTTGCAAAGCCGCCGGTGAGCGTGTCAACAAAGCTCGTTTACCAGGCGCTGGATGCCTGCGGGGAACTGGAGCATCCGCCGATTGACGCGCAGCTTGATGATCTGAAACGGCAGGATCTGTGTGCGCTCTGCGCGCATATGGGGAATGTTCTGGAGCAGGTGACAGTGCCTATGCATCCGGAGATTACGCGGATCAAGCAGCTGATGCAGGAGCACGGAGCCATTACCGCCATGATGAGCGGCAGCGGTCCGACGGTGTTCGGGATTTTTTCTGAAGAAGGGCAGGCAGTTGCGGCGAAGGGATATATCCGCACCAGCGGACTGGCGCGGCAGGTTTATGTGACGAGACCGTTCAATGTAAAAAATAAACAGATCAATGAGGACCAATAACGATTTGGGACAATTCCTGATACTGAAGGAGAAAAAGAGATGACGGAGCATTTAGAGCTGAATATGGATGCGTATTTACCCTTGCGGGATGTAGTATTTAATACGCTGCGGGAGGCAATTTTAAAAGGAGATCTGGTGGCCGGAGAACGTCTGATGGAGCTGCAGCTGGCGTCAAAGCTGGGTGTGAGCCGCACGCCGATTCGTGAGGCGATCCGTATGCTGGAGCAGGAGGGACTTGCGATCACCATACCGCGGAAGGGGGCCATTGTTGCGGGCATGACGGAGAAGGACATGCAGGATGTGCTTCAGATTCGGGAAGCGCTCGAGGAGCTGTCCGTGCAGGTGGCTTGTGATAAAATTACGGACGGAGAGATCGAGCAGCTCCGGAAAAATATGAAAAATTTTGAGCACTCTTTAAAGTCAGGCGACTTGAAACGGATGGCTCAGGCGGACGTGGAATTTCATGATGTTATCTACCAGGCGACGGATAATCCGAAGCTCATCAGTATGCTCAACAATCTCAGGGAGCAGATGTACCGCTACCGCGTGGAATATTTGAAAAATCCCGAGAATCATCAGCAGCTGTTAAGCGAACACGAGGCGATCTACCGCGGAATTTTGGCGAAGGATAAGGCCGGGGTGACAGATAAGATCCGCAGGCATATCAGCAATCAGGTTGATGTAGTTAAGCATATGATCAGGGAGCAGGAGAAGTAGCTGTGCTGATTTTTTGCAGGCTGCATGGAATGTGACCGCGGATGACAGGGAAATTAAATAAAGAAAAGGGGCTGTCGGCCGATGTTATGATGCCGGGGTCAAAACATAGCGTTTTCTATGGCTGAATCCTTGTAAGAACCTTGAAAATTTAATATTTCACAGTAGATTTGTCATAAGAGGCGCCTTTTCTTCAGAAGCACTGGCATACGTCTGTATTTAATGCAAAATATTAAATTGTTGGGCGGCATATACCACGAAGAAAATGGGTAGCTTGTTCCGGATTTAAGGTTACCCGCAGAAGAAGAACAGCCGACCGGCACATGGGGACAGACGAAAACGACTTTATCACGGGCGCGCACCGGGGCGGGGCGGGCGGCAGGCATGGTTTTGGAATTTGACACGCCGGAGAAGATGAAAGAGTTTGACCCGGACTTTCAGCGGTTTGTGGAGGAGAACCCGGACAGCGGTAATGAAGGAATATCCGGACGGGCAGGGCCTGAAGGTTGTCGGCTGAGTCGGTAAATCTGCGAACCGCCCGGGTGTTGTCCGGCCGGACAGGATGCGGAACTTGAACTTTGACCGGGTGATCATTGCGGTGCTGGTCGCGGATGCGGTGGAGGAGATACGAGGGGATCTGAACATCATGGGTATCCCGGACTGCATTGTTACAAATTTTGCGTAGGTGCAAAAACCAAGCCTTGTAAAACCGTGCCTTTTCTGATATGATAACATGTAATTGCTCAAAGACAGGATGATTTTCAGACGGACAGGACAGCGGATTACGGCAAAGGAGAGGCGGATATATTATGAAGTGGAACAGCTACACGATAGAGACGACCACCCAGGCGGAGGATTTGATTGTTGCGATGCTGGACGAGCTTGGCATTGAGGGTGCGATGATCGAGAATCATGTGCCGCTTTCTGCCGCGGAACAGGGTGAGATGTTTATCGATTTTCCGCCGGAGCTGGGCGAGGATGACGGCAGCAGCCGGGTGACGTTTTATCTGGATGCGGATGGGACGACAGGGAAGCAGCGGGAGGAGCTGCTCTCCCGTGTGATGCTGGGGCTTGAGGAGCTGAAGCAGTATGCAGATATCGGTTCAGCGGCGATCAGCTCAGGGGAAACCGAGGACATTGACTGGATGAATAACTGGAAAAAGTTTTTCAGTTCTTTTTATCTCGACGATATTCTTATTAAGCCCACCTGGGAGGAGCGAAAACCGGAGGATGCGAAGAAGGTTATGATTGAGATTGACCCGGGCATCTCCTTTGGAACCGGAAAGCATGAGACGACACAGCTTTGCATCCGGCAGCTGCGCAAATATATGAAGGCGGATGACCGGGTGCTGGATGTGGGCTGCGGCAGCGGTATTCTGTCGATTGCAGCGCTAAAGCTTGGGGCGGGCAGCGTGGTCGGCACGGATATTGACGAGATGTGCCTGACTTCCACGTGGGACAATTTTGACGTCAATCATCTTCCGCGTGCGCTTGGTGCCTTTTACTGCGGCAACCTGATTGATGATACCTCGCTTCAGGAGACCGTGGGAGGCGGGTATGATATTGTGGTGGCAAATATTTTGGCG
This sequence comes from uncultured Lachnospiraceae bacterium, assembly GCA_949132985.1. Lineage (GTDB taxonomy): Bacteria > Bacillota > Clostridia > Lachnospirales > Lachnospiraceae > W0P33-017. The sequence goes on along the minus strand of CASCGD010000070.1, from coordinate 12,904 downwards.
GACGTGATTATTCCGATGGCAGACGTGCTGTTTTCGCGGCTTCGTTTCGGAGGTGTCTGCATCACCTCGGGCATCATCGATTTTAAGGAAAAAGAGGTGGCCGAGGCGCTTTGCACGGCGGGCTTTGTCATCGCAGAGACGACGTATCAGGGCGAGTGGGTCAGCATCACCGCAAAAAAGGAGTAGGCCGTGTATCAGTTTTTTGTGGAGGACGAACAGATTTTTGCAGGGCAGGTGCGCATTGTGGGGACGGATGTGAACCATATCAAAAACGTGCTGCGCATGAAACACGGCGAACGTGTGCGCATCAGCAGTGCGCAGGGCACAAATTATCTGTGCAGTGTCGCGTCGTTTCAGGGGGATGCGGTTGTACTCGATATCCTGGAGGAGAACATAGGGGATACAGAGCTTCCGGCGAAGATTTATCTGTTTCAGGGCATCCCGAAGGGGGAGCGTATGGAGACGGTGATCGAGAAGGCGGTGGAGCTGGGCGTCCATGAGATCATTCCGGTGGCGATGCGCTACTGTGTGGTGAAGCTGGATGAGAAGAAGGCACAAAAGAAGGTGGCGCGCTGGCAGGAAATTGCGCGAAGCGCCGCAAAGCAGTCAAAGCGCAGTCTGGTGCCGGTCATTCATCCGCTGATGAATTTTTCAGAGGCAGCGGATTATGCAGCGAAATGCGGTCTGCGTCTCGTGCCCTATGAAAACGAGGAGGGTATGGCAGCGACCGGGGAGGCGCTGAATGACTTGAAGGGTACGGATTCCATCAGCGTGTTTATCGGGCCGGAGGGCGGATTCGCCAGAGCGGAAATCGATGCGCTGCGGGAAGGCTCCAGGGTGATTTCCCTGGGCAGGCGGATTCTGAGGACGGACACGGCGTCAATTGCTGTTTTGTCGATGCTCATGCTGGCGCTTGAGATGCAAAGTGAGGTTCCAGGGTAACCGTCCGGACAGCCTGCTGTGAAGCAGTTTTCGCGGCGGGATGCTCATAAAGGCGAAGATATCGAAACAGCTGCGGTTGTATGCGGCACACACCGGAGATTGCTGAAAAGGATACGCGGTGAATCAGAAAAAACAGAGCAGTTACGGAGATTCGGATATGGAAGTATATTTTGATAATGCGGCAACGACGCGCTGTGAGAAACGAGCGGCGGAACTGATGCAGCGGATTTTGCTGGAGGATTACGGCAATCCGTCTTCCCTGCACAAAAAAGGTATGGAGGCGGAAGCGCATATGAAGACGGCGGCTTCTCAGCTTGCACGTATTTTGAAGGTGGCGGAAAAGGAGCTTATTTTTACGTCGGGCGGTACAGAGAGCAACAATCTTGCCCTGATTGGGACGGCGCTTGCGAACAGGCGGGCAGGAAAGCATATCATTACCACGGCGATCGAGCATGCATCGGTCTACAATCCGCTTATTTTTCTGGAGGAGCAGGGGTTTGAGGTGACGTATCTTCCCGTGGATCACGCCGGGGTTTTGTCGTTGGAGGCGTTGGAGCAGGCGGTGAGAGATGACACGATTCTCGTCTCAATGATGCATGTCAACAATGAGATTGGGACCATCGAACCGGTGGAACAGGCAGCGGAGCTGATTCATGAGAAAAATCCGGGGACGCTGATTCACGTGGATGCCATCCAGTCGTTCGGAAAGCTGCGGATCTATCCGAGACGAATGGGGATTGACCTGCTCTCCGCAAGCGGACACAAAATCCACGGGCCGAAAGGTGTCGGGTTTTTGTATGTAAAGGAGCGGACGAAAATCAAGCCGTTTATTTATGGTGGAGGACAGCAGAAAAATATGCGCTCCGGCACGGAAAATGTGGCGGGTGTTGCGGCGCTGGGCGCGGCTGCGGAGACGATCTATGAAAGTTTTGACGAGAAAATTGCATGTCTTTACGAACTGCGGGCGTACTTTGCGAAAAAGCTGCAGGCGCTTGAGGGCGTGACCTTAAACGGTGCGAGTGGAGAAAAAAGCGCGCCGCATATCGTCAGTGCGGCTTTTGCGGGTATCCGGGCTGAGGTGCTGCTTCACGCGTTGGAGGGGCGGGGGATCTATGTTTCCACAGGCTCGGCGTGTTCCTCGAACCATCCGGCGATCTCCGGTACGCTTCGGGCGATCGGCGTGAAACGGGAGCTTCTCGATGCCACCGTGCGCTTTTCCATGTCGGTGGAGAGCACGAGAGAGGAGGCAGATTACGTGATCGGACAGCTTGCCGAATTACTTCCGCAGCTTCGGCGGTTCCGCAGGCGCTGATCGGCCGGATGTGCGGGCTTTGGTGTCTGTGCGGATGCCGGACATGCCTGCAGGAGGAAATTTGATTTTTCGGAAGGGTAAAGATCTGTTCATTAGAACCAGTTATGCAGGAGCGAATATGGAATATCAGGCATTTTTAATTAAATACGGTGAGATTGCCGTAAAAGGAAAAAACAGGCACGTTTTCGAGGACACACTGCTCTCGCAGATTCAAAATGCGTTAAAGCGTGTGGAGGGTGAGTTTCATGTGAGCAAAGAGAGCGGGCGCATGTATGTGGAGGCGGAGGGCAGATACGATTATGACGAGCTGATGGACGCTTTGACAAAGGTGTTTGGCATTGTCGGTATCTGTCCCATGGTGCGGCTTGCGGACGACGGATTTGACAAGCTTGCGGAGGCTGTAGTCGCCTATGTGAACGAGGCCTATAAGGAAAAGAACTTTACATTTAAAGTAAACGGGAGGCGCGCACGCAAAAATTATCCAATGACATCGATGGAGCTTGCCGCGGCGCTGGGGGAGAAGCTTCTGGAGAGCTTCCCAAAGCTGCGCGTGGACGTGCATGAACCGCAGGTGAATCTTAATGTGGAGATCCGTTCGCATATCAATGTTTATTCCACGGAGGTGCCCGGCCCCGGCGGTATGCCGGTGGGCACGGCGGGGAAGGCGATGCTGCTGCTTTCCGGGGGGATTGACAGCCCGGTGGCGGGCTACATGATTGCAAAGCGCGGCGTGCGGCTTGAGGCAACCTATTTCCATGCGCCGCCGTATACGTCTGAGCGGGCAAAAGAGAAGGTGGTCGATCTCGCGCGCATTGTGGCGCGTTACAGCGGTCCGATCCGCCTGCATGTGGTGAACTTTACGGAGATACAGCTTGCGATTTATGAGAAGTGCCCGCATGATCAGCTTACGATTATTATGCGCCGGTATATGATGTTGATTGCGGAGCACTTTGCGAAGGCATCAAACTGTCTGGGATTGATTACGGGTGAGAGTATCGGACAGGTGGCGAGCCAGACAATGCCTTCACTTCTTGTGACAAACGAGGTGTGCACACTTCCGGTTTATCGGCCGCTGATCGGCTTTGATAAGCAGGAAATTGTGGATATTTCGAACCGGATCGATGCGTTTGAAACTTCTATTTTGCCGTTTGAGGACTGCTGTACGATTTTTGTGGCGAAGCATCCGGTGACAAAGCCGAACCTGAAATCGATTAAAAAGTCGGAGACGCATCTTGCTGAGGTCATCGATGAGATGATGCGTCGCGCGATTGAGACGACGGAAGATCTTGTTGTGGAGGCAGACTGACAGGAGACTGTGTGTGGCGCATGCTGCCACAGCAGCAAATTTATTTATGCGGCCGTGCGCAAAAAAAACGGGCAGGTGAAGCCTGCCCGCTGCGGCCGGATCAGCCGACTAAGTACGGTTTGATTACTTCTAAGATTTCATCGGTATTGTCTGTAGAGTGAATCGCGAGATCGATGGGCTTGGAGAGATCCAGGCTGAAAATGCCCATGATGGATTTGGCATCGATCACGTATCTTCCGGAAATTAAATCAAAGTCATAATCAAACTGTGAAATAGAATTTACAAAGGACTTCACCTTGTCGATGGAGTTCAGAGAAATCTGTACTGTTTTCATAATTTAAAACCTCCTTGAAATTTGACAGCTGCTCAGGGTTCAAATATATTTGTGTAAAATACAGATGAGCAGCTACGTTAGTTTACAGACATAGTAACGTTTTTCCCAGAAAATGTCAACTCATTAAAGGATAAAAAAAGTGTGAAAAAATTATTAACAGAAATAGAGAATCAACTGATACGCCCGCAAAAAACAAGGCGGCGGGCGGCGCTTCACAATCTGGGCTGTAAGGTAAATTCCTATGAGACAGAGGCGATGGCGCAGATGCTTGCAGAGGCGGGCTATGAGCTGGTGGATTTTTCGCAGGAAGCGGATGTGTATGTCGTCAATACATGCTCGGTTACAAACATTGCTGACCGTAAATCCCGCCAGATGCTTCACCGTGCGCGGGGGAAAAATCCGGATGCGGTCATTGTGGCGGCGGGCTGCTATGTGCAGACGGCCAAGGAGGATATCAAAAAAGATCCGGCGGTTGACATTGTCATCGGAAACAACAAAAAGGCCGGGCTTTTAGAGCTGCTCGAACAATTTTTTGAGAGGCGGGAGCAGTTGTCGGATGTGATCGATATAAACGACGGGACGCAGGACTATGAAGAACTCGGCTTGCTCACGGGGGGCTCGCACACCCGCGCCTTTTTGAAGGTGCAGGATGGCTGTAATCAGTTTTGCAGCTACTGTATTATCCCCTATGCACGGGGCAGGGTGCGCAGCCGTGCGCCGGAGCATGTGTATGCGGAGGTGCGCGCGCTGGCAGAAAACGGGTATCGTGAGATCGTTTTAAACGGAATCCATCTGAGTTCCTACGGTTCTGGGGAGGATTTTGGACTGATCGATCTGATCCGCAAGGTGCACGACGTTCCCGGCATCATGCGCATTCGTCTCGGCTCCCTCGAGCCCCGTATTGTCACGGAAGAATTTGTTTCGGAACTGATTCGGCTGCCAAAGGTGTGCCCGCATTTTCACCTGTCGCTGCAAAGCGGGTGCGACGCGACACTGTCCCGCATGAACCGCAGATATACGACTGCGGAGTACGAGAAAAGCTGTGAGCTTCTTCGCGGGGCATACACACATCCGGCCATCACGACGGATGTGATCGTGGGATTTCCAGGAGAAAGCGGGGAAGAATTTGAAGAGACCAGGCAGTTTTTGGAGCGCATCGGCTTTTACGAGATGCACGTATTCCCGTATTCCAGGCGCCGTGCTACCCGTGCCGAGCGGATGGAGAATCAGATACCGGAACCGGTCAAAAAAGAGCGCAGCCATGTGCTCTTAGCGCTTGAAAAGCAGCAGTCGAAGGCGTTTCGGGACTATTATATTGGAAAGGAAACAACCGTGCTCTTCGAGGAGGAGATGCGTATCGGGGAGAAGTCTTACATGACAGGCTTCACGCCGGAGTATGTAAAGCTGGCGCTGGAGTGTGCGCCGGGGGAAACTGCTCTAAAAAATCAGGTGTGTACTGGTGTGGTGGGGCAGCCGCTGACGGATCAGCTCTATATCATACAGAACCTTTAAATGTGTACTGTGAATACAGATAATTGCCGAATACAGAAACCAGCCGCCGGAGAAAGGAATGCCTCCTGAACAAAAACCGTTATAAAAACGTCGGTGCTTAGCGAGGTATTTTCGAGCTTAGCATCCGTTAAGTTTTTATCCGAGCGGGAGCGTGTTTTTGCAGGAGGCATTCCTTTCTTCGGCGGCGTCCGGGAGGCCACCAATATTTCACACATTTTACGCATTCGTGAATAAAGGTTGAATTTTTTACGCAACTATATTAAAATGGTAAACGAGTGGTGCTTTCAATACAAAACAAAAGAGGGAAGCAGCCGTGGGGAACCAAAGCGGCTGCAGAGCACATAAAGGGACGTGAAATTATGCAGGATAAGAATCAGACACAATTTTTTAAAGTGGAAAAAGAGCCGGAGATTCAGGTGCGGGATGTGTTGGAGGTTGTCTACAGCTCGCTGTCAGAGAAAGGGTACAATCCTCTGAATCAGATCGTGGGCTACATCATGTCCGGCGACCCGACGTATATCACCAGCCACAATAATGCCCGCAGCCTGATTATGAAGGTGGAGAGGGACGAGCTTGTGGAGGAACTGCTTGACGACTATATCAGGCAGAATTTTGTATAGCGGCGGGTGTATGATGCGGATTATGGGATTAGATTTTGGCTCGAAAACCGTGGGCGTGGCACTCAGCGACCCGCTGGGTATCACTGCGCAGGGGTTGGAAATTGTACGCCGTAAATCGGAGAATAAGCTGCGCCGGACCCTGGCGCGCATCGAGGAGTTGATCCGGGTGTATGAGGTAGAAGAGCTGGTACTGGGCTATCCGAAAAATATGAACGGCACGGAAGGGATTCGCTGCGAAAAGACGAAAGAATTTAAAGAACTGCTTGAGAAACGAACCGGGCTGACTGTAACGTTGTGGGATGAGCGCCTCACAACGGTTGCCGCAGACCGCGCCATGATGGAGGCGGGGCTTGGCCGGCTGGAGCGGAAGGAACATGTGGACGAGATTGCGGCAGTATTTATTTTGCAGGGCTATATGGATGCGCGGGCGATGAAAGGTATGGAGTCGGAGGGCTTTCATGGAAAAGGTCGTATTTAAAGATCCGGTAGACGGGAAAACTGTTGAATTTTATGTATTAGAACAGACAAGGATTAACGGATATAACTATATTTTAGTGACCGAGGATGAGGATGGGGACTGTGATTGTTATATAATGAGAGAGACCATCGAATCGGACGGGGAATCCACCTATGACATGGTGGAGGATGACACGGAATTAAATGCGCTTGCAAAGGTTTTTGCTGAGATGATGGACGACGTAGAGATTGTCCGGTAAAGGCATTGCAGGCTTCATATCCAGGAAATTTAGGAGGTTTCATTTGAAGAAAGAAAAACAGAATAAGAAGTTGAAAATCATTCCTTTAGGCGGTTTGGAGCAGATAGGAATGAATATTACTGCCTTTGAATACGAAGACAGTATTATTGTTGTGGACTGCGGACTGTCCTTCCCGGAGGATGACATGTTTGGAATCGATCTGGTTATTCCCGATGTGACATACCTCAAAGAGAATCTCGAAAAGGTAAAGGGATTTTTTATCACCCATGGACATGAGGACCACATCGGCGCACTGCCTTATATTTTGCGCGAGGTAAATGTGCCGATTTACGCCACAAAGCTGACGATGGGAATTATTGACCATAAGCTCGAGGAGCATGACCTGCTCTCGAAGGTAAAGAAAAAGATTGTCAGGTACGGGCAGCACATCAATGCGGGAAGCTTTCGCGTTGAGTTTATCAAGACAAACCACAGCATTCAGGATGCTGCAGCTCTGGCGATCTACTCTCCGGCGGGCACAGTGGTGCATACCGGTGACTTTAAGGTAGATTACACGCCGGTATTTGGGGACGCCATCGACTTACAGCGCTTTGGCGAGATCGGAAAAAAGGGCGTGCTGGCGCTCATGTGCGACAGTACAAACGCGGAGCGGCCGGGATTTACGATGTCGGAGAAGACGGTGGGCAAGGCCCTCGGGAATATTTTTGAGGATCATCCGAACAACCGCATTATTGTTGCGACCTTTGCATCCAACGTGGACCGGGTGCAGCAGATCATAGACCAGGCATGTAAAAATGGCAGAAAGGTCGTGGTGGAAGGAAGGAGTATGGTAAATATTATTTCCACCGCCACGGAGCTTGGATATATTCATATACCGGATCAGACGCTCATCGACATTGAGCATTTGAAAAATTATCCGCCGGAGAAAACGGTGCTTATCACTACCGGGAGCCAGGGAGAGTCCATGGCGGCACTTTCGCGCATGGCAAACGGCACCCACCGCAAGGTGAGCATCCGCCCCAACGATACGATTGTGTTCAGCTCAAATCCGATTCCGGGCAATGAGAAGGCAGTTTCAAAGGTCATTAACGATCTTGCCCGCAAGGGTGCGGAGGTTATTTTTCAGGACGTTCATGTGTCCGGACATGCCTGCCAGGAGGATATCAAGCTGATTTATTCCCTTCTTCATCCCACGTATGCGATTCCGATTCACGGAGAGTACAAGCACCGCAGGGCGCAGGCAAAGATTGCGCAGGAGCTTGGCATTGGTAAGGACCATATTTTGATCATCAATTCCGGGGATGTTCTGGAGCTGGATGAAACAAGTGCAAAGGTGGCCGGAAGGGTTCACGTGGGCGATGTGATGGTGGATGGCCTCGGTGTGGGTGACGTGGGAAACATTGTGCTCAGAGATCGGCATATTCTGGCGGAAGAGGGCATTATCATCGTGGTGCTCACGCTGGAAAACGGTTCCGGGCAGGTGCTGGCAGGACCGGATATCGTTTCCCGCGGCTTTGTGTATGTGCGGGATGCGGGGGATCTGATGGATGACGCGCAGGCCGTTTTAAACGAGACGATGGATCATTTGTCGGATAAAGCCGTGACTGACTGGAGTAAAATCAAGCAGGAGATCAAAGACGCGTTGGGTGGTTTTGTGTGGAGAGAGACGAAGCGCCGGCCGATGATCATTCCGATTATTATGGAAGTATAGTATGATGGAAGGACAAAACAAGATAGGGGCTGCGTTGGAGCAGCTGGTGAAGGCGATGAAAACAAGCGAGGAGTATGTACACTTTCAACAGATACAGGCGAAGGTGGCTGAGTTTTCAGGGCTGCAGCAGCGGATTGACGAGTTTCGTGCGGACTGGTATGCGCTGCAGTGCAGCGGCGCCGAGGATCTCTTTGAGCAGATCGACCATGTGGAGGAGTTGAATGCGGATCTTCGGGAGAATCCTTACGTACAGGAATTTCTCGCGGCAGAGCTGGCACTGTGCCGCATGTTTCAGCGGGTAAACTGGACAATTATGCAGAATCTGGATTTTGATACCAGTTTTCTGGGCGGTTAATGCCGGAAAGTCCGCTGCCGGGGCGAGCGGCAATGAGTGGACCAAAAATTGCTGCAAGGACCGGATTATGTTACGGCGAAGCTTAAGGCGGGGGCGTAACAGCAGGAGGGTTGCTATGACCAAGGTTGTATTGCGGGTACTCAGCGTCAGTATTACGGTGCTGCTTGGCGTGCTGGTCGTCTGCGGGCTTTATCAGATAGGGCTGAAATGCTATGATTTCGGCTATCGTGTATACACGGAGCCGGCGGTCTCAAAAGGCGACGGTGTCGATGTGCTCGTACAGATTACGGAAGATATGGGAACAGATGAGATCGCGGAGCTTTTGGAGGAAAAGGGTCTGGTGAGAGATGCGAGGCTGTTCTATTTACAGGCAAAGCTCGCAGGATTTAAAAAGGAGCCGGGCGTTTATACGGTCAGCACGTCGATGACTGCCAGGGAGCTGATGGCTGCGCTGGTGCCGCCCGGGGAAGAAGAGGCGGAAGAATGATTTTGGATGAGCGGCTTTTAACATATTTTTCTTCCCTGGAGCAGGGGAACGGCGAGTTTCTGGACGCGCTTGAGGCAGAGGCGCGCTCGGAGGAGGTTCCGGTCATCCGAAAGGATATGCAAAGTTTCCTGAAATTTTTACTGGCACTCAAACGGCCGGGGCGCATCCTTGAGGTGGGCACTGCGGTTGGATTTTCCGCACTTCTTATGGCTGAGTATAATCCAGAGGAATGTACGGTCACTACCATCGAGAACTGGGAGCCAAGGATTGTAAAGGCGCGTGAAAATTTCCGGCGTGCCGGCAAAGAGGAGCAGATTACGCTGCTGGCGGGAGATGCAGGAGAGATTTTGCCCGAGCTGTGCGCCCGGGGCAGACATTTTGACTGGATTTTTATGGATGCGGCAAAGGGGCAGTATCCGCTGTTGCTGCCGAGTGCCGTGGAGCTTTTGGAGGAGGGGGGCGTACTGCTCACCGACAACGTGCTCTTTGACGGAGAAATTATCGAATCCCGCTTTGCGGTGACGCGGCGAAACCGCACGATCCACAAGCGAATGCGGGATTATCTGTATACTCTGACGCACCATGAATGCCTGACGACCACGGTGCTTGCCGTAGGCGACGGGGCAGCGGTGAGTGTGAGGAGGAAGGCAGGTGACCGCGAAAGCGGGCGCGTGCCGCTATCGAAATAAGGAGGAAGGCAAGTGCGAATACCTGAGCTTTTGATTCCGGCGAGCAGCCTGGAGGTGCTAAAGATCGCGGTGGTTTTCGGCGCGGACGCCGTCTATATCGGCGGGGAGGCTTTCGGCTTGCGCGCAAAGGCAAAAAATTTTTCCCTTGATGAGATGAGGGAAGGTGTGACGTTTGCGCATGCGCGGGGAGTCAGGGTGTATGTGACTGCCAATATTTTAGCACACAACGATGACCTTGCCGGAGTGCGGGCTTATTTTGAGGAGCTGAAAGCAGTGCATATGGACGCGCTGATCATCTCCGATCCCGGTGTTTTTATGATCGCGCGGGAGGTGCTGCCGGGTGTGGAGATTCATATCAGCACACAGGCGAACAACACAAATTACGGCACGTATCTGTTTTGGAAAGGTATGGGCGCAAAGCGGGTCGTCTCGGCCAGGGAGCTTTCGCTGGAAGAGATAAAGGAGATCCGCAGGCATATACCGGATGATTTAGAGATCGAGACTTTTGTCCACGGCGCCATGTGTATTTCCTATTCGGGGCGCTGCCTTTTGTCCAATTACTTCACGGGAAGAGATGCCAACCAGGGGGCGTGTACCCATCCCTGCCGATGGAAATATGCGGTGGTTGAGGAGACGCGGCCGGGGGAGTATTTTCCGGTCTATGAGAATGAGCGCGGTACCTATATTTTCAACTCCAAGGATCTGTGTATGATTGAACACATACCGGAGCTGATAGATTCCGGGATAGACAGTTTTAAGATCGAGGGCAGGATGAAGACTGCGCTCTATGTGGCGACGGTGGCCCGGACATACCGCATGGCCATCGATGACTGTCTGAAATCACCCGAGCTTTATAAAGAGCATTTGCCGTGGTATATGGATCAGATTTCGAATTGCACCTACCGGCAGTTTACAACCGGATTTTTTTTCGGGAAGCCGGGCGGGGAGACACAGATTTACGACAGCAGCACGTATGTGAAAGAATATACGTATCTCGGCATTGTCGGCGCAGCGAATGAGCAGGGACTTTACATGGTCGAGCAGCGGAATAAATTTTCGGTGGGGGAGACCATCGAGGTGATGAAGCCGAACGGGGAGAACCGGGAGGTGATTGTCCGGCGTATTGTGAATGAGGACGGAGCAGATCAGGTGAGCGCACCGCATCCCAGACAAAAGCTTTGGATTGATCTTGGCGTCCCTCTCGACACATATGATATCTTACGAAGAAAGGAAGATGATGAACAATGAGTAAGGACAAATATGTAGCATATGTGGGAACGTATACTTATGAAAACAGCATCGGCATTCATCTGTATGACATGGATGTGGAGCAGGGAACGATGAAGGAGCGCAAGGTCATTCCGATTAACAACGCCTCCTATCTGGTAGTTGCCAACAGCGGGAAATATCTGTATTCCATCGCGGATGAGGGCGTGCAGTCGTTTCGGATTCTGCCGGACGGTGATCTGGAGAAGATCAATCATCAGTGGACCGGCGGCATGCGCGGCTGCTTTGTGGATATCTCAGAGGACGACAAATACATTATGGTGGGCGGTTACCATGACGGACGCGTAGCGCTCATGAGCCTGGACCCTGATGACGGGAGCATTACAGGGATTGCAGACGGTGTGTTCCACAAGGGTATGGGACGCTGCATTGCCGAGCGCAGCTCCCGTCCCCACGTAAACTGTGTGCGTCTGACACCGGATCAGAAGTATCTGTGCGCAGTGGATGGCGGCCTGGACCATGTGAAGCTGTACCATGTGAACTGGGAGACCGGGAAAATACGCAATACGGATATTTTGCACTGCCAGATCGATTCCGCGCCAAAAAGCATGCGCTTTTCGGATGACGGACGGTTTGCCTATGTGCTCTGTGAGCTGCGCAATTGTGTGAATGTGTACAGTTACGAGGAGCGCAGCGGAGAGCCAGAGTTTGTGTTTTTGCAGGAGATTACGACGACGGATCCGAAGGACGACGATATCTGCAGCGCTACGGCGATGACCATCGCACCGGACGGAAAGCACCTTTTCGTGGCAAACGCCGGCGTCAATTCCGCGGTTATCTACGATATAGATCCTGAGACGGGACTTTTGACCTTAAACTGCAACAGCCGGATCAGCGGAGAGTTTCCAAAGTCCATCCGCGTATTCCCGGACAACCGGCATTTTATCGTTTTAAATCACGAAAATAATGAGATTTGTTCATTTAAAATCAATTATGAAAAGCACTATTTTCTCATGGACAGCAAGCCGATCCAAGTGGATAAGCCCAACTGCGTGGCAGTGCATCGGCTGCAGTAATAAAATGCATCCGGTATATCTGCGTGACAGCGGAGCCTCAGGCTGAAATCTTTAGCGGTATTGGTAAGCCGGAACTGTTTTATGAAAATTTAAGTGGTATGTGGAGCAGACGGATTGATGAAACATGGATGAAACCAATTGGCTTATTTACTGCGAAAAAGATGGGACGATTATTATAGCCTCCCGCAAGGGGCATTCTGACGATTGACAGGAACCTGAAAACTCCCGGGACGCGGCTCGGGCGGATGGTCGTAAAACAGTATTAGGCAATAGCCTGAAAATCTTGTGTTTTCAAGGGGCGGTGTGACTTCGGCCACGCCGTTTCCACTTTCATCAGTTCATCCGGAGGGATAAAGCCTATGCCGCCATATTTGATGTGGATGCTCTGGCGGCGCTTACCGCTGGACTTATCAGGCGCCCGCCGGCGTTGCCCTCGTAAATCTTGATAAAGAGCCGTTACAGCCCGGTGATACGCTTCTCGTCCCGGCTGAGCTGTTTGTGGGTAAGCTAGTGATCTGTGAAAAGCCTTCAGTCCATAACGGCTCATTGCCTGCCATATCTACAAATACACGTTTCGATTTCTATTCTGACAATTCAGATTTCAATTTTTCAAGCAG
>CASCGD010000069.1 GCA_949132985.1 uncultured Lachnospiraceae bacterium | reverse complement strand
CGAGGCCCGCTCCTCTTATTTTCCGGTCTCCCGAAGCCCGGCTTTCTTTTTTCCGGCTCTTTGTCCAAAACTTCCGAGGCCCGCTCCTCTTATTTTCCGGTCTCCCGAAGCCCGGCTTTCTTTTTTCCGTCTCTTTGTCCAAGACTTCCGAGGCCCGCTCCTCTTATTTTCTGGTCTCCCGAAGCCCGGCTTTCTTTTTTCCGGCCTTTTACACAAGGCTTTCAGATCCCGGGCTTTGGCTATACATCTACTTGATTTTCACCGCAAAGCTCGCTCCCTTATCGCCCGCAAAGACAACATAGCCGTCCTTCGGCAGCTTCACGGACGTTTTGCCGGAAACATAGCTGTTCAGCTTTAACTTTCCGTCCTTGTCGTATACCGCCACGGTACATCCTTTATTTTTCGGCAGCTTCACACTCATAGTCTTGCCGGCGGTTTTCTTCGTGATTTTACGCCACTTCGCCTCGCCTGTCTTCGCATTCAGCTTCACGTTAAAGGATGATACCGCGGACAGCTTTTTGATATCGTCCTCGCAGATCCAGCGCATTTTTCCGCTCGTAAGATACTCTGCGCCATCCGCATCCTTATTGAACGTGAAATTCCGCGCATCCCGCGACATCTGCATCGGAATATCGATAAACTCTACCGCGTTGTTTGCATCCTTGATCCGGTCGTGGTAAAAATATCCGGGCTGGCACATATCCATATCCACTCCCATCGCAACGCTGGCCATCTCATAGTACGCGGATGAATACTTCTCCGACACGATGAGGTATACCTTATCGTCCCGCTTCTGCCATGCCTGCTTTACACTCTTTGTCAGCTTCTTCGAAGCTGTCTTCTGACCAAAATAGGTGTACGAGTGGCTCGTACCGATACCCGGCAGAGAGTTATATGCCCCCAGCATCACATATTTAGTCCCGTTCTGTGTCATAAATTTCAAGGCTTGTATACCGCCGGCGTAGACAAAAAGGCCATCCCCGCTGTAGGTAAATTTCACCTTCGAATCCGGCTGGCCAACAGCGGTCATCGTAAGTCCGCTTCCGGTCAGTTTGATCTGGTAGCCCGCTCCCATGGAAGTATAATAACCCTCATAGGTCTTCAGCTCATCCGGAACACTCTGCTTTTCAACGGTATATTTGGAGGCAACCGCATTTATTTTTTCCTCTGTGATCGTTCCCTGCTCTTTTAACAGCTCCTTTGCCAGATACTGTGCCAGCAGCGCATCGTGTGCTGAACTCAGACCGGAAGAAAGTACTGCCACAGAAAGATCCTGCTCCGGCAACACCACCAGCTCACCATGGTAATTCAGGGAATCGCCGCCCTTTTCCACCGCCGTGATGCCGTAATCAGCAAAGGGATAGGTGTCAACGCTGTCCCAGCCGAGGCCGTAATCCAGCATTCCGCTGTATTCCTCACACCACTGGCCCTTTCTGCCCTCCTGCACCATCGTCGCCGAGACGGAATCCTTTGACAGAAGCTTTCCATTATTCTTCGTAAAGGTCATACCAAACCGGCACAGATCCTCCGCATTGGAATAGATGCCGCCGGTTCCGATGCCGTTAAAATACTCGATGGGAAGCTTCTCGCTCTTCTTTGTGACATAAGCGCCCGCCACCGGGTCCTTGTCCGTGACCTGTACCGCAGTCCGTGTAGAAGTAAGATTCAGCGGATCAAACACGTTCTCCTGCAAATATTCGGTGAAGGTTTTGCCGCTCACATGCTCCACAACGATCTCCGCCAGAATAAAACCGTCGTTGCAGTAAACGCTGTAAGCACCGGGGTCCGCCTTTAAGTGCTCCCCTGCCAGCTTTTCCAGCAGATTATCATGATAAGAGGTATCGCTGTCCCCGTACAGCAGGGCACTGTTTAACTCACCTCCAAGAATACCGGAGGAATGGTTCAGCAGCATCCGCACCGTGATATCCTTGTAGCGCGCATCCGCCATCGTAAACTCCGGCACGTAAGCCGTCACCGGGGCATCCAGGTCAATCTTCCCCTCCTCCACCAGCTGCATCACAGCCGTCGTCGTGAACATTTTGCTGATGGATGCAACACAGTAAACGGAATCCGTAGTCACCTTGGATTTTTTCTTCGGATCATCAATTCCCACGGCATCGCTGAACAACAGCTTGCCATTTTGCATAATCGCATACTGCACGCTGTTTCCCTTATAGAGCGAAACGAGAGACTGAGCTTTCTGCTTTGCCTTCTTTTCAAAATCCGTCTGCTCCGTTCCTGTTTCAAGGGTCTGGGCCGACAGACTCCGCTCAAAGGCACGCGCCTCCTCCTCAGTGACATCCGTGAGCGGTTCACCGGGAGTTATGTTCGCGGCAGGCCCCTGAAATGCATTCCCCATATCATACGCCGGAAACGCTGCAGCCTTTGTCGTGGAACCCCAAACGGCCGCATCCGCTTCCATCGGTGCTGTCAAAAGGAGAACTGCTGACAGCCCTGCTGCCAGTATACGTTGTAATTGTGTTTTTTTCATGTCTGATTCCTCCTGTTCGGAAGGCATTCCTGAAAATGCTTCGCATTTTGCCTTCCTCCTCAATTTTCTTTTTGTTTTGAGGCAAGTGTGACTGCCTGATATACTGTCCGAAAATCGCAGCCGCTTTTTTGACACAGCGCGGCGACACTCTCATACTCCGGATAGATTTTTCGGATGTTTCCATAACGGCAGATTTTCGCCCGCGCCATACCGTAAGCGGTGTTCACCGGGACGCTCTCCCGCTCCATCACGGTGCGCTCCATCCACCCCCGGCGAATACCGATGGTTGTAGTCTCCCGGAAAAGAATCTCCTCCATGCACCTGATATCCTGCGGCATACAGATCACATGTATCTCATAGGCGGGACGGTTCTTTTTCATATAGATCGGCACAAAGCTGACATCCCGCGCCCCTGCCTGCATGAGACAGTCCATGCAGTGCCCAAGCTCCTCGCCCGTGGCATCGTCGATGTTTGCCTCAAGCTTGACGATGCGGTCGGCTGTCTGTTCCTGTTCCTCCGATTCCGTGCCGCACCCTTTTGCTTTCTTCTCCGGCTCCAGCCACATGGCCCGCAAAATTCCCGCCGTCGCGTAATCGCGTTTGCCTGCACCCACCCCGATACCTCTGATGGCATATCGATCGGGCAGTATGTTTTGCGGCTGCATAACCGCCGCCGCAATCGCAGCTCCGGTGGGCGTCACCAACTCCCCCGCCACCGCTGTCCGATGAATCGGCAAACCGTGGGCCGCGGCGATATTTGCCACTGCCGGAACCGGTATCGGCAAAACCCCGTGCTGGCAGCGGACCGTCCCGTTTCCCTCGGACAGAGGCGAAATGATAATCTGCTCCGGTGCAAGGTCATCCAGACAAACGGCAACAGCCGCGATATCGACAATCGAATCCACGGCTCCTACCTCATGGAAATGCACCTGGTTCCGCGGCACGCCATGGGCCTTTGCCTCCGCGTCCGCCAGAATATCAAAGATACGATTCGCTGTTTTTTTCGCCCCGGACGTCAGATTCCCCGCCTCGATAATTGCCCGGATCTCAGGCAGTCCGCGGTGTTCATGATGGTGATGCCCGCCGTGATCATGGTTGTCATGGCCATGGAAGGCCTGACGCTCCCCGTGCATCTCATGATTATGCACATGCATATCCCCGTGCAGATACATCATATCATGGTCGTGGTTTTCGTGCATCTCGTCGAGACGGACTGCAAAATCACAGGCATCCAGCCCCGACTTTTTCACTCGGGAAATATGTACATCATACCCCGTTAGCGGCAGGGATGCAAGCGCCTCCCGAAGCTTTTTCTCGTCCGCTCCAAGATCCAGCAGCGCCGCCACCGTCATATCGCCGCTGATGCCGGAGAGACACTCCAGATATAAAATTTTTTCCGGCTGATCTGCGCCGCCGTCCCCGCAGCAGCAACGAACCGTCTGGTTCTCATTTTTCATTTTGCCTCACTCCTAACCGATTGATCTGCGTCGCGAGGTAGCCCGCGCCGTAGCCGTTATCAATATTTACCACACCGATGCCGTTGGCGCAGGAGGTAATCATCGTGAGCAGTGCGGAAATTCCGTGAAAGCTGGCTCCATAGCCCACCGAAGTGGGCACGGCGATCACCGGCACGTCCACCAGTCCGCCCAGCACGCCCGCAAGGGCACCCTCCATTCCCGCCACAGCGACGACGCAGTTTGCCTTTCCGATCACATCCATCCGGGCAAACAGCCGATGAATACCCGCCACGCCCACATCGTAGACGCGCTCCACATAAGAGCCAAAGTATTCCCCCGTCTGCGCCGCCTCCTCTGCCACAGCAATATCCGCGGTGCCCGCGGTGCAGACCGCAATACAGCCAACCCGCTTTTTGCCCGCCTTCTCAATTTTCAGAATACGGGAAACCGGATCATACTGTACCTGCGGAAGCTCTCTTTTTACAAGCTCATACTGGGAAGCGCTCGCCCGGGTGCCGAACACTTCCCCATCCATCTCATAGAGCCGTTGGAAAATCGCGCACAGATGATCGCCCGCCTTCCGTTCACAGAACACAACCTCCGGAAAGCCGGAGCGGATTTTCCGGTGGGTGTCGAGTTTTGCAAACTCTCCCATCTCCTCAAATGGCTGCTGCTTGAAGTGGCGCTCCGCTTCCTCCAGGGAGAGGGCACCGGATTGCAGCTTCTGTAATATTTCTCTTGTCTCCATATCTAATTTTCCTGATTCCTGTAACCACGCCGCTGCAAGATCCGCGCTTCCCGTCAAAGACCCGTTCTCATCATAAGGAACTGCGCGGATGCCAAGCCCGAAAACACCTCGCCGGGCACCGGCATTTTCAATCAGCATTTAGCCGGGAACCACCGATTCTGCGGCGGCTGGTTATCGTCTGCTTAGGCCGTCTGTCACAGCCATCCTGCGCCGCAATTACTCAATCGCTGTCACAGGATAGTCCTGTGCTTCAACGGCTTCCTTTAATACAGCATCTGCCACATCCCCTGACAGCGTCACTACCGCTGTGCCGGCCTCATGGCTGACTTCTGCCCCGGAGACGCCCTCGATCGCCTCTAATGTTTTCTTTACTCTTGCCTCGCAGTGTCCGCACATCATTCCTGTAATATGCATCGTCTTTGTCATTGTTTCGCTCTCCTTCTCTCTTTTTTGATAAACCGGATGGTTTTTATTGTCCTGGTTTTCTCCCGCCTGCGTCTGCCCGCTTTTCGGTGTCAGGTTTTTTTCCGGCTTCAGCTTTTTGTCCTTTTTTGTGCTGTGCACCTGAAAAAGGTTCAGCCGCAATGCGTTTGTCACCACGCAAAAGCTTGACAGGCTCATGGCGGCAGCGCCGAACATGGGATTTAACTCCCATCCAAATATAGGATACCACATTCCGGCAGCAAGCGGAATACCAATTACATTATAAATAAAAGCCCAGAATAAATTTTCATGAATATTTTTCAGCGTTTGACGGCTTAAGCGCACCGCCGCCGCCACATCCAAAAGGCTGCTCTTCATGAGCACAACGTCCGCCGCGTCGATGGCGACATCCGTGCCCGCACCGATGGCGATTCCGATATCCGCGCGGGTGAGTGCGGGCGCATCGTTGATACCGTCACCAACCATCGCTACCTTGCCTTTAGCGGCAAGCTCCCGGATGACCGCATCCTTGCCCTCGGGCAGCACATCGGATACGACCTCGTCCACTCCCGCCTGCTTTCCGATCGCTGCGGCGGTACGGGCATTGTCCCCGGTGAGCATCACAACATGGATTCCCATATTTTGCAGCTGCATAATAGCTTCCGCCGAATCCTCCTTCATCACGTCCGCCACGGCGATCATACCCAGCAGTCTTTCATCCTCTGCAAAAAAGAGCGGCGTTTTTCCCTCCGCGGCCCGCGCATCCGCCTCTGCTAAAAGCGTTTCAGGCAAAACAAAGCGTTCCCCGATAAAGCTTCGGCTTCCGCCGAATACCGGCAGCTCTCCCATGCGCCCGGTCAGGCCTCCGCCCACTACCGCCTGAAATTCCTCCATGGGAGAAAGGGACAGCCCTCTTTTTTCCGCCTCCCCCAGGACAGCCCGTGCAAGGGGATGTTCGCTTTTCTGCTCCATGGATGCCGCTTTCTGCAAAAGTTCCTCTGCGCTTACACCAGCAGCGGGAACAATGTCCGTGACCCGGGGTGCGCCCTGCGTGATGGTTCCGGTCTTATCCAGCGCGATGGTTCGCACCTTTCCGGTCTCCTCCAGGGACACGGCCGTCTTAAACAGAATACCCGCCTTCGCGCCCATGCCGCTTCCCACCATGATCGCAACGGGCGTTGCAAGCCCCAGCGCACACGGACAGCTGATGACAAGGACGCTGATGCCCCGCGCCAGCGCAAATCCGAAGCTCTCCCCTGCCATAAGCCACACAAACGTCGTGACAATGGCGATGGCAATGACCGCCGGCACAAACACGCCGGAAACCTTGTCCGCCACTTTTGCCACCGGAGCCTTCGTGGCACTGGCGTCACTCACCATCTGAATAATTTTTGACAGGGTCGTATCCTCCCCGACCCGGGTTGCCTCGCAGGTCAAAAACCCCGAGCGGTTGATGGTCGCCGCCGAAACGCCATCTCCCTGCGACTTATCCACCGGAACACTCTCGCCGGTAAGCGCCGACTCGTCCAGCGCACTCTCGCCACTCACGATCACGCCGTCCACCGGTATGCTCTCGCCAGGACGCACGACAAAAAGATCTCCCTTTTTTACCTGCTCGATGGGCACCTGCTGCTCCCGACCCTCTACCAGCAGTGTCGCCGTCTTCGGTGCCAGGTCCATCAGTCCCTTTAAGGCGTTGGTTGTCTTGCCCTTCGCGTGGGCTTCCAGCATTTTTCCGACCGTAATCAGTGTCAATATCATCGCCGCGGACTCAAAATAAAACTCGTGATGATACGCCATCATGCCCGCATGGTCTCCGATAAGCGCCGCCTCGCTCATCCCGTAGAGTGCATAAACACTGTAGGCAAAGGAGGCCGTCGCCCCGATGGCAACCAGTGTGTCCATGTTGGGCGCACGATGCCACAGGCTGACGAAGCCGTTTATGAAAAATTTCTGATTTACGACCATGATGATTCCGGTCAGAAGAAGCTGTGTGATTCCCTGAGCCACCATATTTCCTCCGAGAAAATCACCGACCCACCATCCCCACATCATATGTCCCATAGACAGATACATGAGCGGAACCAGAAAACACACAGACGCAATCAGGCGCTTTTTCATCCTCGGTGTCTCCTTATCCTCAAGCGCGTCTTTTGCCGGGGCGCTGCCCGCGCTCTGTTCGCCTTTTTTGCTTGCCCCATAGCCCGCGTGCTCCACCGCCGCAATCACAGCGCTGCTGTCCGCAGTGCCCTCCACCACCATGGAATTTGTGAGAAGACTCACAGATACACTTGTCACCCCCTCCAGGGAGCACACTGCTTTCTCCACATGGGAGCTGCACGCCGCACAGCTCATCCCTGTCACATTATATTGTTCCATTTTCTCTCCTTCCTGTCTTTCCGTCATTTTTCACAGACACGGTACCGCTCCTGTTATCCGCACCCGCCCAGGCGCAAATCTGTCCCGCGTCCGTCCCTGAAATACCCGCGCTTACCCTGCGCCTACTTCATCAGCTTCTGCAGGGTCGTCACCAGCTCCTCCACAACACCCGCCTTTCCGTCACGGATATCCTCTGCAACACAGGTTCGGATATGGTTTGCCAGCAGCACCTTGTTAAAGCTGTTCAGCGCCGCCGTCACCGCCGAAACCTGGGTCAGAATATCCACGCAGTAGACATCGCTCTCCACCATGCCCTTCAGCCCGCGCACCTGCCCCTCAATACGGCTCAGCCGGTTCATCAGATCCCTGTACTCCCGCTCATCCCGACTCTTTTTACGCTCACAGCATGTGCAGCTCCTGGCTGTTTCATTCTTTTTTCCAATTGTCGATTCTTCCATAACATCCCTCCTGACAAATACCCCTACCCGGTATATTTCTGTAAATAGCATATACCAGGTGGGGGTATTTGTCAAGAGATCATTCAAAAGTATGCCATGTGCAGGAATTGTGCATCATTCGATGTGAATGCACAATGCGCTGACTCCGGCAGCTCACGCTTCCCGCAAGCCGCACTGACAAAAAGGGGACTGTCTGAAAAATCAGACAGTCCCCTTTTTTCGCCCTCGGTTTGCATAAAGCACACGCAGAAGCGTTATTTGTTATTTGTTATTTTTCATGTATCGGCTTTAGTTCTTCATTGGCCCAGATAACCCTGTTGCGTCCCGCATTCTTTGCGTCGTAGAGCATCGCGTCCGAAAGCTTTAAATAAAAGTCGTAGGGACGGCTCGAATCAGGAATAACGGTAACGCCTCCTACACTGACCGTGACCCATTCAGCCACAGACGGATCATGGGGAATATGCAGGTCTTCGATTGCCTGTCGGATTTTTACGAAATGTTCGAACGCCTTCTGCGAATGGTCACCCAGAATAATGGCTGCAAATTCCTCGCCGCCGTAGCGGAATAAAAAGTCCGTGCTGCGCTTGAGCAGGGAAGCCGCAGTCTGTGCCACAGATACAATCACTTTGTCTCCGGCCGGATGACCATATGTATCGTTGTATGCTTTGAAACGGTCAATATCAAACATACAGATGGAGAATGGAACGCGCAGCCGGACCGCCTCGTTCCACTTCGCGGTGCTGTAGCGCTCATACCTGCGCCGGTTGGCAATCCCTGTCAGCTGGTCGGTCATAGACTGCCTCTCCGCCTGCCTGCGGTAGTGGTACAGCTTGATATGCGTGTTCACTCTGGCTTTTACGATCAGCGGATTAAAGGGCTTTATAATATAGTCCACCGCCCCCAGAACAAACCCTCTCTGCTCATATTCCGCATCCGTAAGGCTGGTAATCAAAATAACCGGGACGCTCTGGGTGATGATTTCCTCCTGCAGCTTTTTTAAGAGCGTAAAGCCGTCCATTCCCGGCATTACAACATCCAGCAAAATGAGGGAAAAATCCTCGCTTTTTACCTTGGCCAAACCTCCCTCTGCGGTTTGCGAGATGGTAACATCGTACTCATCATCCAAAATCGCTTTTAACTGTGCTGCGTGTAAAGCGCTGTCATCCACAATCAGTATCTTTTCCATAGCCGTACTCCTCACGATATATAGTCAAATGGTCCCTCAGACAACTTCATTTTTGTCATATTTCAGGTTTATGTGCAATTTTACGTTCTCATATGCTGCATTCAGCCAACAACAAATCGACACATACATTTGAACTATACAGGAAAATCGGCTTTTTGGCAAGCCTTTTTGTAATACTAAACCGCACACATCTTTTCTATGCTTTACAGTGTCTGTTCCAGGCGGGCAAAAAATGAATCTTCCTCATTGCTCACGGACTGCTAAACCTCCAACACCAAAAACTGATAACCCTTCATCAAAATACTGCTCCCCTCTTTTGCATCGGAGATGTGCGCCGCCGTATCTTTCGCCTCACAGTTATCCATCACGATCTTTTTCACCTTCTGCGGGATCACTGCCTCCCGCTCCATACTCCGGTAGTTTGCCAGAACAAGCAGCGTCTTCTCCCTGCCCTCACGCAAAAATCCCATGAAATCTGACAGCTCAGTCAACACCGGAACCTGCTTTCCATACACGACGCATTCCGTGTAAGCGGGATCTGTCCGCAGCGCAATCAGCTTTTTATAAAAGGACAGTACCGAGTCCTCCCGGCCTTCCTGCTGTGCTACGTTAATCTCCCGGTAATTCTCATTCTCGGGAAGCCAGGGCTTTCCCTCTGTAAAGCCTGCGTGCACCTCGCTGCTCCACTGCATCGGCGTCCGGGCATTATCGCGGCTCATCCCGCTCACCCGGGCAAGCGCTTCCTCTTTCCCGACACCCCGGGAGAGCGCCACACGATATTCGTCGTGAGTGCTGATATCGTCCACCTCAGCGATGTCGTGGAACTGCTTATTCGTCATGCCGATCTCCTGGCCCTGGTAGAGAAAGGGCAGACCGAAGCTCATGAGCGAAATTCCGGCCAGCATTTTTTTACCCGTATCATGCAAGCCGTCCTTTGGCAGATAGCGGCTGACACCCCTCGGCTCATCATGGTTTTCGATGATATTCGCCATCATTCCGATGTCCTGCGACACGCGCTTGCTGCGGTATATCGCATCGCAAAACTCATCCGGTGTGACCTCTCTTCTGTTAAACCAGCCGTGATTTGTACCGCCGAGTACATGCGGGGCAAAATCAAAAATCGATTCAAAACATCCTCCCGCCCCGATGTACTGCTCCAGCTCCTCGATTCTAAAATCAAATAATTCTCCGATCGTAAACGCATCATAGGGCGCAAAAGCTTCCCGCTTCATCTCCTGCAAAAATTCATGGACGCCCTGTGCGTGCTCCAGCATCACTCCCGCAGAGCACATCCCGTCCTCGCGGTCAGCCGGAAAATCTGCAAAGCGCAAATCCTTTTTAATATTGATAATCGCATCCAGACGAAAGCCTGCGATACCCTTCTCCAGCCACCAGCGGATCATTTTATAAATTTCCTGACGAACCTCCTCATTTTCCCAGTTTAAGTCGGGCTGTTCCTTCGCAAACATATGTAAATAAAAGAGATTGTCATAGCCCGGCACCTTTTCCCATGCGCTGCCGCCGAAATAAGAGCGCCAGTTGCAGGGGGGATTTCCGTCCTTACCCTCGCGGATATAAAAATACTTTCCGTATTTGCCGAAGGGGTTCTCCATCGCCTTCTGAAACCACTCATGCTTGTCGGAGCAATGATTGACAACCAGATCCATCACGATGGAAATGCCGCGTTTTTTTGCCTCCGCCAGCAGCTCATCCATATCCTCCATTGTCCCAAAGGCCGGGTCGATGGCGTAGTAATCTGAAATGTCGTATCCCTGATCCACGAAGGGCGACTGATAGATCGGAGAAATCCACACGATACCGATGCCCAGACCTTTCAGATAATCCAGTTTGCCAATAATTCCCCTCAGATCTCCGACGCCGTCCCCGTTCGCGTCCATAAAGCTCTTCGGATAAATCTGATACGCTGTCTTTTCATGCCACCATTTTTTCTGTAACATTGCCTTCACCTTTCCTTTCTCTGTCATTCATCTGATAAAATTTTTTATACCGCGGTCCGCAAACGCTTTCTATTTTTTTATGTTTATGCTATTATAATGCTAAAACAAATGATTTTCTTCTATTTTTACGCTATATTATTATACAATCCTGCTGTATATCAATGAAACACCTCGCGGCATCCGTCAAACATACATGTAAACATGGCTGTTTTTCTCATTGTCCGCGAAAAAAGGAGGCAGCTTGTGACAGAAAATACAAAATTACAATGGGACCAGTCCCAGCTCAGAGAAAAAGCGATGCACGGCGACGTATTTTTCCGATCAAATATTATTCCACCTCCCTCGTCCCCATCTACCCCGAGGTCCCGATACACTGGCACCCGGAGATGGAGCTGACAATGATCGCGGAGGGCTGTGCGGATTACTCCATCGATTTTCATGACTGCCATGTGTCGGCGGGTGATTTCATCTGCATTCAGCCAAACCTGCTCCACGCCGCAAGGATATCCCCGAAAAGCGCCATGCGCTCGGATTCCTTCGTGTTTCATCTGAACCTTCTGACCAGCTTTTCCACGGATCTGTGCGCCTTGCGCTATTTTATGCCGCTGGTCGAGGGACGTCTGCGGCTCCCGCAGGTGATCTTAAAGGACGACGCACTCTACCCGGAACTTACCTCCTGCTTTACGTCCCTCACGGACTGCTGCGGCAAAAAAGCCCCCGGCTACGAGCTGGAGCTGAAATCATTGCTCTTTCATCTCATGAACGTTTTGATCCACTCCGACCACACAAACCAGCCACCGCCCGACCATGCGCAGAGCGACCGGTTAAAAAGCGTATTTTCCTATGTGCGCGAGCACTATGCCGAGGAAATCTCCATCGCCGAGGCGGCCGGACTGTGCCATATCACGCCCTCCCACTTTATGCATTTTTTCAAGGAAAAAAGCGGCACCTCCTTCAACCGTTACTTAAACCAGTACCGGCTGAATCAATCCGCCCTGCTTTTGACACGGGGAGTACCTGCCGCCGAGGCCGCGTTCGCCTGCGGCTTCAACCACCTTCCGTACTTTTATAAACGCTTTCGGGAGTATTACCACATGACGCCGCGGGAGTTTCAGGAGAAGACGCGATAAAAAACGATTCGCAAATAGTAGTGATTGAATTTTTTCGCTTTTAACATATACGGATTTTATCTGATTACAACAACAATCCAAACCTCAGGAGTGATGAATATGAAGATAGAAACAAATCCTGCAAAAAATTCAGCATTTTTCCTTTGTGCTATCGGGAAAGCAGACCAGCAAAATGTAAGGTTATTTAAATCGTGTTATACTAGGGCATCGATGATATGGAAGCCGGAAGAATACTTCCGCACGACGGGGCAATGACAAAAATCAGAAAGGCTGTTTCCGCTTATCTTTAAGGTACGGGAAACAGATGAAAATATTCAACCATCTTTGCTTCCTTACTCACCCAGCCGCACCACCGTCATATCATGATGCACCGCCTTTAAAAACGGCCCGAACACATCCTTGGTGCGAAGCTTCAAACTCGACGTATTCACGCACGGATGGCAGCCCACAAATTCGCTCTCCAGCAAATCCCTGTCCACCAGAAGCCGCACCCGGTTCTCCTTATCGTTCATCAAACCCATCACGCTCACTGAGCCGGGGGTAATGTCTAAAAACTCCTCCATATAAGATGCATCCGCAAAAGAAAGCCGGGCGCTCCCGATCTGGGCGGACAACTCCTTCGTGTGAAACGTCTTGTCTCCCGCAATCATCAGCAGGTAAAACTCCGTCTTCCTCCGGTTGCACAAAAACAGATTTTTGCAGATCTCAGCCCCCAGAGCTTCGTCAATATCACGGCAAAGCTCCATCGTCATGACCGCATCGTGGTCAATCCGCTCATACTCCATGCCAAGCTCATCCAGCAGATCATATACCCGCCGCTCCTTTTCCGGCCGGACGTCTGCCGATGCGGGACGCCCCTTTTCCGGTGCCAGCTCCAAAATGTAACCCCCGCAGCTCTTCTTCACGTCCTTCACTTCAGGATACATCGTTCTCCCTCCTCCAACATAACAACATTATTTTTATGTTATTTAAAAATGCTGTGCATCGCACAGCATTCATAAACTAATTCCATCCCCGTCCGCCTTTCCCGGAGACAGGATCATCTCCACAAACCCTTTCACGATAAAATTTATCATCAGCTTCATCCTTTCTGCCGCGGCCTGCTCCTCGCGCTCATGTGTCAGAAGGTAGACGAAGGCATCCACCGTCATGTAAACCATCCAGCGCAGCATGCCCGCATCCATCTGCCTGCCTGACATCCGCTCCGCAAACAGGCCGCATTGCATTACAAACTGCTCCTCGATCAGCTCCGCAATCCGCTCAAGGCTGCCCTCGAACGCCGTCCCCTGCGATTTGGTCAGAAGCAGGATAAACGCGTCGTAGTTCCCGTACAGATGGCGGATGAACAGCTCCGCAGCTGCGGCATGATCTCCCTCCCGGTGCACATACAGCTCCGACCGCAGCAGCAAATGCTTTTCCTTTGCAAAATACGCGCGGATCATACTGATGAGCGCCTCAAGCGGCGGCTCGACGATCGCCCGGAACAAATCTTCCTTGCCCTCAAAAATGAAGTAGAGCGCCCCTGTCGTCACGCCCGCATCAGCACAGATTTTGCGGAGCGACGCCTTTGCGTAGCCCTTCTCCAGAAACTCTTTTCTGCCGCTGGCGATTAATTTTTCCCTTGTCTCCCGCTCCTGTCTCACGCCCTCACCCGCTGTCCTGCTCCATAACGATGTTATTTTATGACATTCCAGTTGATTTGTCAACAAAGCTCATCTGAGTGCCTTTTGAACAGGAAAACACTTTACCGCTATTTAGGAGAATATCAATTGTCGGACACTAGAACTTAATCGTCCGACAATTGACAGACAAGCCCTCAATATCCTGATGCCATGAATTGCAGCTTGCAAAATCAAAACCCTTCCGTCCTTCGCAGCATCCGCATTTCCCGCCGCTTCATCCCGGCCTCCCACTCTGCCCGCTCCGCCTCCGTCTTCACAAGCAGACCGGGCACCTCCGTCGGATTTCCGTCCGCATCCACCGCGACCAGCGTCAGATAAGCTCTGTTAATTGGCTTTCTGGTTCCGTCAAGACTCTCCACATACGTATCCACCCGCACTTCCATAGAGGTCTTACCGACAAATGTCACTCTCCCGACCAGCGCAATCAGATCCTTCAAGTAGGCGCCACGGATAAATTTCAGGTTGTCCACAGAGGCTGTGACAACGTCCCGCTGTGAATGCCTGATACCGACAAGCCCCGCCAGCTCGTCGATCCATTCCATCAGCTTTCCGCCAAACAGCCTCCCAGCACCGTTTAAATGCTCCGGGCGCACCTGATATACCTGCTCTGTTTTCGATTCCGACACTGCTTTTTTCATATTGCCTGTCCCCTCTCTTCCGACACATGCTCCGGCGTAACCCATCTCAGCCAAAGCATTTTTTATATCACGTGACATGTTTCATTCTCACAGCACTTCGTTCAGGCTCCCCGTACGGTAGCCCTTCAAATCAAGCGCCACATAGGAAAAGCCCAGCTTTTTCAACCCTCTGTAAATCTCTCCGCGCAGCGGCTCGTGCATGAGCCGCTCCATCTCCTCAGGCAGCACTTCAATGCGCGCGAGATTTCCGTGTACCCGCACCCGGAACTGCCCGAACCCTTTCTCCAGAAGAAGCTGTTCCCCCTGCTGTGCCATGGAAAGCTTTTCGGCGGTGATGATCTCACCATAGGGAATGCGTGACGCAAGGCAGGCAAAGGAAGGTTTCTCGGCGGTGGGCAGATTCAGCATGCGCGAAAGTTCACGAATTTCAGCTTTGCAAAGCCCGGCCTCCCGCAGCGGGCTTTTGACACCCAGCTCCCCGAGCGCCTTTAAGCCCGGACGATAATCAAAGAGGTCGTCTGTGTTCGAGCCTTCCACCACATATGCAATGCCCTCCGCCCGCGCCGCCTCAATGATTTTCGTGAACAGTACCTTTTTACACAGATAACAGCGCTCCGGCGGATTTTCAGCAAAGCCCGGTATATCCTCTGCTTTGACACCCAGACAAATTCTGCGGATTCCACGGCATTTACAAAAATCCTCCGCTTCCCGCCGCTCCCGCAGCGGCACCCAGTCCGCTTCCACGGACACCGCCACCGCGCAGGAGCCGAGCACATGCTCTGCAACCGTCAAAAGGAACGTCGAATCAACGCCCGCCGAGAAGGCCACCGCCGCCCGCTCCATTTGTTTTATATTTTCTTTCAGTTTTTTGTACTTTTGTTCCAGCTTTATATCTGTCATATCTCTCACATCTCTTATCGAGTAATCTGCTCCATGTTATTAAAAATCATTCGCGGACAATCGCCCCGCGCTTTGCAACAAAAAGATTTTTTGCCGCACCGAAGGTTCGGAAAACTTGTTTGCACAAAGAGGCTATGATACCGGCCGCATCAGATCACGCAGCACCTCGCCCGCCAAAATCAGTCCCGCAGCTGCCGGAACATACGACATACTTCCCGGAATCTGTCTGCGCCCGTCCGTTTGCTCCTGATTCATCTGCGGCGCAAGCGGCGTCTCCCTCGAATATACCACTTTCAGTTTTTCGATGCCGCGTTTTTTTAACTCCCGGCGCATAACCTTCGCCAACGGGCATACCGAGGTCTCATAGATATCCGCCACCTCAAAGGCCGAAGCATCCAGCTTATTTCCGGCTCCCATGGAGCTTATGACAGGCGTGTGACAGCGGTTTGCCTGCATAATCAGCTCCAGCTTGCCTGTAACGGTGTCAATGGCATCCACCACGTAATCATACGAATTAAAATGAAACTGATCCGCTGTATCGGGAAGATAAAAGCAGTGATACGTATTTACCACTGCCTCCGGATTAATGTCCAGCACACGCTCCCGCGCCACATCCACCTTGAAGCGCCCGATACTGCTGTGGGTGGCAATAATCTGGCGGTTGATATTCGTGAGACTCACCGCATCGCTGTCGATGAGATCAAGCGTGCCGATTCCGCTGCGCGCCAACGCCTCCACCACGTAACTGCCCACGCCGCCCACACCGAACACCGCCACCCTTGCGTTTTTATACCGCTCCATCGTCTCTGCTCCCACCAGCAGCTCTGTTCTGGAAAATTGATTTGACATGAACCACGCCCGCCTTCCTCAAATAGTGTTACACTCTTTATGATTCGAAACAATCATTGAGTAATACATAATGAATATGATCCTCCCACACACCGTTAATTTTCAGATATTTTCTGGAAACTCCCTCGTTCGTAAAATGACATTTTTCTACGACCGCCCGGGAAGCTTTGTTTCGGGGCATAATATTCCCTTCAATGCGGTGCAGCTTCAGTTCCTCGAAAGCGAACACAATGACTCTCTTTAACGCCTCCGTCATATAACCCTGATTCGCATACATCTCGTCAAGCCCATAGCCGAGAAAACAGGAACAAAACGCTCCCATCACAATATTATTTAATGCTATTTTCCCGATAAGCATATCAGATAAAAAAATGAAAAAGCAATATCCTCTTTGACTCTCCCAATCCTCTTTTAACGATTCCAATAATTCATTTTGATAAGCCTCGGTATAAAACGCTTCGCTCCTCACAGGTTCAAATTCTCTTGCAAAATCGCGATTCCGGTCATAATACGCGCTGACCTCTTTTCCGTTGACCTCATGGGGCGATTTTAAAATGATTCGGTCTGTTTTAATGATCATGATTCTTCCCTCCAGAATATTTTTAAAAAACTGTCCTCAAATGCCCTGATCTCCATCAAAAATGAATATCCCCCGCAATCAGATAAAACAGCATTGCACAAAAGCCGATGCCGAACAAAAACAATCCAAACGAAATGCTTCCGGTGATAATGGCATTGTTCTGACGAAGCTGATAGCTCTTGATGGCGAGCCAATGCACATAATCCCGCTCAATCGGACATTTGCGCCGCCACGTGTGGTTTGCCATATCGCGCCAGGCGTTCAAAATTCTGCCGGCCAGTCTTGTAAAAATGTTGCCCTCCGAATAGTAGCGCGGAAGCGGCGCGTCCCGATATACGGTTTTTCGCAGAACCACCACGATCATATCCGCCAGGCTGTCCGCCACGCGGCAGAAAAAAACCGCCAGACCAGGCAAAAAGTGCATCAGAACCGGACGATACACCACGTTTTCCAGATCAAGCCAGGAGGCCCAGCGGTTGACAAGCACCAGCTCTCCCGTCTCATTTTTTTTCATGAGCACACGGCGGATAAACAGCCCGTAAACGACAGCTCCGATCACGAGGGAATAACCTGCGCCAAGCAGGCTCTCCCCGCTGAAATAATTTGTCACATGTCCTGCAGTTTTCAGCGCAAAAAATTCCCCGCCGAGGATTGCCGCCCTATCCATCAGCCGGTGCGGCATCCAGCCCCAGAGCGCTAAAACCACTGCCGGAAGAGCGACCGCCAGCGCGCTAAGCGGCGTCACATACACCCTCTTCTCATCATATATTTTTTGCAGTGCTTTGTCCGTATTCTTCTCAATAAAAATTGTCGCAAACAGCTTTGTCATATAGGCCACCGTCATGCCGCCGGAGAGCAGGAAGATCCATTCC